>JAPLLF010001100.1 GCA_026387715.1 Pseudomonadota bacterium | reverse complement strand
GGTGAGCAGCACGTCGGCCGCGACGCCCGCGAGCGTCGGCTGCGCGAGCAGCAGGCTCGCGGCGAACGCGAGGTTCTCCTTGTGCGGGATCTCGGGCGGCAGGATCGCCGCGAGGTCGGAGGCTTCCCTGGAGAAGTAGGCCACGAGCACGCGGAGGTCGTCGCGGTCGGTCTCGGAGATCGACGTCGCGGCGCCGATCAGGTCGCGGGCGATCGCGGCGAGCTCGGCGGCGTCGCCGAGGTCGACCACCGCGAGCGCGGTCGCCTCGACGAGCGGCGGGCGATCCTCGATCGGATAGACGGGCAGGATGCGCGCGCCGACCCAGTCGCCGAGATAGTGGAGCAGGGCGTTGACGTAGAGCTCGGCGTCGCTCGCCTCCATCACCTGGCGCGGGAAGTTCGGGTACATCGGCGTCCACGCGACGTGGGCGCCGGTCTCCTTGCGCAGCGTCGTGTGGATCGTCTTGTACGCGGCCGCCAGGTCGCGCTCGGACAGCGTCAGCAGGCGCTCGATCAGGCGCGGCGAGCCGGTGAAGCCGAGCGCCTCGAGGTTCTTGAGCACGGTCGCGACGTACGCGCGCGGCAGCCGATCGGCGCCATCGCCCGCCTCGATCAGCACCTTGCGGCGGCGCCGGAGGTACAGCGCGGAGATCCGGAAATCCGCCATCGCTAGTGGCAGTACGTGAACGTCAGCCGACCCTTGATCGCGCCGTCCTCGACCGCGCAGTCGAGCTCGAGCATGCCGTCGACCACGCGGACGTCGTTCACCGTCGTGCTCGTCGTCGTCGCGTCGGCTCTGAACGTCGTGCAGGTGTCGGCGGCCAGCACGATCGCCTTGCAGTCGGTCGCGCCCTGCTTGCAGGTCGCGGCGACGTTGACCACCGCGGTCCACCCGCGGATCTGGTCCTTGACGATCTTCACCGCCGCGCCGGTGTCGCCGGCGGCGTGCGCGACGAGCCCGAAGTATTGCTCGCGCTCGCCCGAGAAGCAGGTGCCCTTGTCGAGCACCCAGGTCCCCGCGGCGCCGGTCGACTCGAGCCGACCCGCCAGCGCGCCGTCGTTGAAGGCCGAGCAGCCGATCGTCGCGAGCGCTCCGATCGCGAGGAGCCGCATCATCGGGGGCGGCCGTCGAGGGGCAGCCAGCCGACGTCGCTCTCGACGTTCTCGCCCGAGGCGGTCGCGCCGTAGTCGTCCGGATCGTAGAACCGCTGCTCGGAGGCCTCGGGCTCGCGTGGGACGAGCGCGACCTCGCGGCGGGCGCGCACCCCGGCGCGCTCGAGGATCTTCGCGCGGCGATCGGCGAGCATGTCGACCCGCTTCTCCTCGGAGTCGACGGCGAGGCCGGCGAGCGCGGCGGGCGGCAGGCGGGTCGGCGTCGCCTTCGTGGACGGCCCCGCGAGCTTGATGTGCTCGACGGTCTCGACGGTCTTCACGCGCTTGGTGTTCAGCTTGCTCATCCGGTTCCCTCCACGAGGCTCTGCAATCACGCAGCGTTGGCCACGAGTCCCCAGGGGGCAACCCACCACACCCAAACCATCGTGCGCAATGAGAGCCGACCAAAAACGGAGCCGTGTCGACCTGGTGCACGGCGCCGCTGCGCCACGATTTCAATTTTACAGCGCCACGCCTCCCCCGATACTCGGGCATGCCCCGCATGACCGCCCTCGAGATCGACGAGTTCCTCGGGCGTTCGTTTCCCGAGGCGCGGGCGTTCGCGCAGATCGAGACCCTCGGCGATCGCGAGTTGACCGTCCGCATGCCGTTCCGTTCGGGCTACCTCCGGCCCGGCGGCACGGTGTCGGGCCCCGCGCTGATGACCCTCGCCGACACCGCGGCCTACCTGCTCGTGCTCGCGATGGTCGGCCCGGTGGCGCTCGCGGTGACGTCGACGTTCAACATCCACTTCCTGGCCAAGCCCAGGCCGGCGGACGTGATCGCCACCGCGCACATGCTCAAGCTCGGCAAGCGGCTCGCCACGATCGCGATCGCGATGCGGTCGGACGGCGACGACGCCATCGTCGCGCACGCGACCGCGACCTACGCGCTACCGGCGAGCGGCTAGCTGCGCGAGCGGCTCGCCGGTGAGCCGCTGCACGGTCCACTCGGCCTGCGGCCTGGCCCCGAGCGCCGCGTAGAACCGCAGCGCGGGCGCGTTCCAGTCGAGCACCGACCACTCGAAGCGCCCATAGTTGCGCTCGACGCAGATCTTGGCGAGGTGCGCCATCACCGCGAGGCCGACGCCCTGGCCGCGCGCGGCGGGCTGCACGAACAGGTCCTCGAGGTAGAGCCCGGGCTGCGCGAGGAACGTCGAGTAGCTGGTGAAGAACAGCGCGAACCCGACCGGCGCGCCGTCCTGCTCGGCGATCACGACCTCGGCGGCGGGGCGGTCGCCGAACAACGTCGCGCGGAGCGTGTCCGCCGTCGCGACCACCTCGTGGGCCAGCTTCTCGTACGTGGCCAGATCGCGGATGAACCCGAGGATCGTGGCGCAGTCGGTCGCGCGCGCGGCGCGGATGGCGAGCATGCGGTGCTTATCGCACGGTCACGGCTCGAAGCGCTGGACGACCGCGGTGAAGTCCGGCGGCAGCGGGGACGACAGCGACACGAACGCGCCGGTCACCGGGTGGACGAAGCCGAGCGTCGCGGCGTGCAGCATCATGCGCGACGACGTCAGCAGCGACCCGGTGTAGTTGCGGATGTAGACTGGCTCGCCGATGAGCGGGTGGCCGGCCTCGGACAGGTGGATCCGGATCTGGTGGGTCTTGCCGGTCTCGAGCTTGACCTCGCACACGGTCGCGCCGTGCAGCGCGTGGAGCGCGGTGACGTGGGTGACCGCGCGCTTGCCCTGCTCGTGGCGCGTCGTCGAGCCGCGGATGCCATCGCCGCGATCGGCGACCAGGAACGACTCGATGCGGCGCGACGACACCACCCCGTGCGCGACGCAGACGTACGTGCGCTCCATGGTGTGTGCGCGCAGCTGCTCGGCCATCCCCATCTCCGCGCGCTTGGTCTTGGCGAACGCGAGCAGCCCGCTGGTCGCGCGATCGATGCGGTGGATGACGTGGAGCGGCGTGGTCGTCGCCGCGCGACCCTGTCGGCGCCACGCGCCGCGGATCAGGTCCATCGCGGTGCCGGTCTCGCGCTCGTCGTACGGCACGCTCGAGATGCCGGCGGGCTTGTCGATCACGACGACGTGGGCGTCGTCGAACACGAGGATGCCCTCGCGCTCGGGATCGTGCGGCTTGGGCGCGTTGGTGCGCAGCTCGACCTGCTGGCCGACGGCGACGCGGAACTCGACCTGGGTCACGCACGCGCCGTCGACGAACACCTTGCCGGTCGCGACCTGGCGCTTGGCGACGGTCCACGGCACGGCCGTCCTGGCCTTCACGAAGGCCGCGAGGGTCTCGCCCGGTCGTTCTACGGTCCACACGTCGGCGCGGAGTGTAGTCGTTCCGATCATCGAATATAACCACCGACATGGACCGCACGCTGTTCGACTCGACCCACGACACGTTTCGCCAGAGCTTCCGGACGTTCGTCGACCGCGAGATCAAGCCGCACCAGGAGCGCTGGCGCGAGCAGGGGCAGGTCGATCGCGAGGTCTGGCGCAAGGCCGGCGCCAACGGGTTCCTGTGCCCGTGGCTCGAGGAGAAGTACGGCGGGGCGGGCGGCGACTTCCTCTACTCGGTGATCATCATGGAGGAGCTCGCGCGCGCGTACGAGAGCGGCTTCGCGATGGCGCTCCACTCGGACATCATCGTGCCGTACCTCCACGCGTTCGGCGACGAGGCGCAGAAGACCCGGTGGCTGCTCGGCTGCGCCAGCGGCGACCTGGTGACCGCGCTCGCGCTCACCGAGCCCGGCACCGGCTCGGATCTCGCGGCGATCACGACGACCGCGACGCGCGACGGCGACGACTACGTGATCAGCGGCAGCAAGACGTTCATCTCGAACGGCCAGCTGTGCGACCTCGTGATCGTCGCGGCGAAGACCGACCCGGATCCGGCGAACGCGCATCGCGGCATCTCGCTGTTCGTCGTCGAGGCGGGCACCGCGGGCTTCCAGAAGGGCAAGCGCCTCCACAAGATGGGCATGGCCTCGCAGGACACCAGCGAGCTGTTCTTCGACACCTGCCGCGTCCCAACGAGCCACCGGCTCGGCCCCGAGGGCGGCGGGTTCATGATGCTGATGCAGAAGCTCCAGCAGGAGCGCCTGTGCGTCGGCATCGGCGCGCAGGCGGCGAGCGAGCAGGTGCTCGCCGACACGATCGCCTACACCAAGGAGCGCAAGGCGTTCGGCAAGCCGATCAGCAAGTTCCAGAACACGCAGTTCAAGCTCGTCGAGTGCCTCGCCAAGGTCGAGGTCGGCCGCGCGTACGTCGACAAGGTCATCGCGGAGCACGTGGCCGGCAAGCACCTCATCAAGGAGTGCTCGATCGCGAAGTTCTGGTTGACCGACACCGCGCAGGAGATCGTCGACACCTGCCTGCAGTTCTTCGGCGGCTACGGCTACATGCTCGAGTACCCGGTCGCGCGGGCGTTCATGGACGCGCGCGTGCAGCGGATCTACGCCGGGACCAACGAGATCATGAAGGTGATCGTCGCCAAGCAGATCGGCCTGTAACCCGCGGCGGCAATGCGGCTACGATGAGCGCATGTCACGACGCTCCAGCCTGCTCGGTCTTTCGCTGCTCGCGCTCGTCGCGACGCCGGCCGTCGTGCAGGCGGCGCCGGGCGGCGTCGGCAGCCTGATCATCCCGATGGACCTGTCGTACCAGGCGACGGGCATGTTCCAGGCGTACGGCCTGATAAACCAGCTGCTCCGCCAGGGCGTGCACGTCTCCTGGATGATCGATCCGGCGAAGACGTGGCACGCGGCCGCGTGCGACACGGCCGGCAACACGTGCGCGTGGGACTGCGGCGTCGAGGGCTCCGGCACCAAGTGCCCCTACCCGACGGCGAGCCCGGATCTCTACGCGACGACCAAGGTGCTGTGGGACGACACCGGCGCGGTCGCGCGCGGCACGACGCTGGGCCGTCACGGCTACCGCGGCGGGCCGTTCGTCATCGACGCCGCCGATCACGACAAGGCCCTCGCGATCATCGACGTCTGGAACGATCAGACGACGTGGACCGCGAACCCGTGGGCGATGCGCACGGTGTTCCACGTGGCCTCGGTCCACGAGGCCACGGAAACCTTCACCGGCACGGTCTCCAAGGAGATGATCGCGGCGCCGACGATCGCGGTGTTCGCGGACGGCAACGAGCCGATCGCGACCGGCTACCTGCGCGCCGCGGGCATCCCGCAGTCCAACGGCGCCGAGTTCCCGTCGGCCAAGTGCGGCGCGAACACGTGCGGCCCGAGCACTGCCAACCCCGATCTGCTGACCGAGGAGGCCATCATGGGCGACCTCGGCACGTGCGCCGCGCCGATCACCGATCACAAGAACGGCGCGCTGTTCGACGCGGCGGGCAACCCGAAGTTCTGCCAGATCATGTCGATGCACTGGGGGGTCAACGAGCGCGAGACCGTGAAGTGCGACGGCGGCAACTGCCCGGCGACGCAGGCGGCGTGCACCAACGAGAAGTTCACGTTCAACGGGCACGAGGTCGTCGCCGAGGTGCGCGAGTTCCTCAAGTACGCGACCCACTTCTACGCCGAGTGCCAGGCCGTCAACGCCTACGAGAACACGGTCCCCAACCCGGCGTGGCCGTTCCTCGACGACGTGGGCCGCGACGGCCACTTCCTGACCACGACGGGCACGCCGCCGCTGTGTCCGGCGGGCACGTGCACCGACGCGAACTACCAGTGCGTGCAGAACGCGTGCGCCGGCGCCGCGTGCTGCCTGCCCAAGCCTGCGACCTGGCAGAACCTCCCGGGCTACGAGGTCGCCGCCCAGCCCGCCTCGAACACGGTCAAGGTCCTGCGCCCCGAGGTGCCGTACAACCAGCTCGACGGTGCGTTCGGGACCACCGGCGGCAGCGAGCCCGCCTACAACCTCAGCACGTACCTCGGCACGACCTACAAGAACAACCGCCAGGTCACGCTGCTCACCGGCGCGAACGGCCCGGGCGACCAGGATCTGTGGATGAGCGGCTACCTCGACGGCTGCGGCGATATCATCTATAAGCCCGGCGCCAAGCCCGCCGACACGGCGCACGCGGCCGCGTGCGGCGGCAAGATCAGCTACCTCGGTGGCCACCAGTACAAGACCGACGTGCCGTTGACCTCGGGTTCGCAGAGCCAGGGCACGCGCCTGTTCTTGAACGCGCTGTTCGAGGCCGACTGCGTCACCGGCGGCGGGCCGACGTTCGGTGACACCGACGGCGATGGGGTCGGCGACGCGACCGACACCGATCCCAACGATCCGACGAAGTGCGGCGACACCGACATGGACGGCTGCGACGACTGCGCGAGCGGGCACTACGATCTCGCGAACGACTGCGCGGCGGTCAGCGGCGACGCGGGTGGCGGTGGCGGCGCGAAGTCGAGCGGGTGCTGCGACGCGGGCGCCACCCCGGGCGCGTCGATCCTGTTCGGTGGGCTCGTGCTCGCGGTCGCGTCGCGCAAGCGCCGTCGCTGACCGGATCGCCGCGTATGCTCGCGGCATGAAGCCATCGCCGCGTGCGTCGTGGAACGCGTTGTCTCCGGTCTGGCAGGGCTTTCTCCGCGAGGTCGAGGCGTTCGCGTCGGCCGAGCCGACCGACGCCGAGCTCGCCCAGGCGTTCGCCGCCACGTCGTTCACCGTCGGTGATCATCAGGGCCAGGCGGTCGACCTCAACCCGCTCGCGAGCTTCCACGCGCTGACCGAGCTGCGGGTGTACGGCGGCAGCTCGCTCGCCTCGCTGCCCCGGCTGCCGCGCCTGACCTCGCTGAGCGTCGAGCACGCCGAGCTCCCCGACGATCTCGGCGCGCGGGTGCCGCGTCTGGCGCAGCTCACGCTGGTCCCCGTCGCGGCGCACGCGCGCGCGCTGCGCGGCCTGCGGGTCGCGGCGGTCGACGTCGAGCACGGCCGCGGGATCGACCTCGCCGTGCTCGCGCACCTCCCGGCGCTGCGCCGGCTGCGGATGGACGACGGCCCGGCGCGTCAGGTGCCCGCGCTGGCGGCGCTGACGACGCTCGAGGAGCTCGACCTGCGCTACACCAAGGTGCGCGATCTCGCGCCGCTGGCGAAGCTGCGTCGGCTGCGCGTGCTCGATCTGTCGTGCACCGCGGTCGCCGATCTCGCGCCGCTCGCGAAGCTCACCCAGCTCGAGACCCTGAGCATCTTCGGCTGCGCGCGGGTGGCGGACCTCGCGCCGCTGCGTCACCTGGCGCACCTCACGCGCCTCGACGTCACCAGCACCCAGGTCGCCGATCTGACGCCGCTCGCGGGGCTCGCGCGGCTGCGCGCGCTCGACGTCAGCCACACGCGCGTGACCGACCTCGCCCCGCTGGCGGGTGCGACCCGGCTCACCGACCTCACGGCGATCGGCACGCCGATCCGCGATCTCTCGCCGCTCGCGACCCACGCGGCGCTGACGTCGGTCGACGTGCGCGAGTCCGAGGTGATCGACGTCCGGCCGCTGCACGACCTGCGCGCGCTCGTGCGCGTCGACGTCGAGCAGACCCGCGTGCCGTACGCCGAGGCCGAGGCGCTGCTCGCGGTGCTGCGCAAGCGGCACCGCGCGGCCCAGGTCGCGGCGCCGCGCCGGCCGCTCGCGCACTTCCCAGGTCCGCTCGACGCCACGTTCTATGCCGTGGTCGCGGCGCTGTTCGACGCCGACAAGATCCTGCGCGGCGCGAGCGCGATCTACATCGCCGAGGCGTGCATCGCGCGGCCCGGCGACTGGCCGTACGCGATCGAGCGGATGACGTTCCAGCCGCGGACGCGGACGTGGACCCTGTGGCTGGACGTCTACGGTGCCAAGGACAAGCTCGTGCTCGTGGCGCCGCGCGACGTCCGCGTCGGCCCGCAGGAGTTCACCGTCGGTGGCGCGGACCGGATCACCTACCGCGGCAAGCGCTGCAAGGTCCGCGAGGCGACCGCGTTCCGCATGGGATGGTGACGACGGGCGCGATTTCGTGTAACGATGACACGAAGTGGGGCATCGCATGCTCCAGAACGAAGCAGGGCGGCGCCGCAGCGCACGTGTCGCCAACGGGTTAGCGTTGGACGCGAAGCTGCACTTCTCATCCCACGGGGGGAAATCCATGGACGAACGGAACAGCAAGCGTGACCTGGTGCTCGCACCGAGCGAGTACGCCTACATGCAGGACGTCACCAAGGGCATCGTGAAGACCTACACGGGGCCCACGGTGATCAACCCGACGGCCCAGGAGCGGCCGGTGGTCTTCCAGCCGGAGACCAAGCTCTTCGAGCCGTGCAACCTCGAGCAGGCGGTCCAGCAGATCGCGATCGCCCCCGAGGGCTACTACCTGATCCTCAAGAATCCGTCGCAGAAGGACGACCACCCGATCGCGGGCGGCGTGTATCCGTCGCCGGATCTCAACGTCGGGCGCAAGATCAACATCAACGGCCCGTGCGCGTTCGCGTTGTGGCCCGGCCAGATGGTCAAGCTGGTGCAAGGCCACCACCTGCGCTCGAACCAGTACCTGCTCGTGCGGGTCTACAACGAGGACGAGGCGCGCAAGAACTGGGGCAAGGCGGTCATCAAGCCCGCGAGCGACGCCGATCCACAGGCGCCCGCGGGGGCGCGCGCGCCGGCCGATCTCACCGTCGGCAAGCTCAACATCATCAAGGGCACGGACGTGTCGTTCTACATCCCGCCGACCGGCGTCGGCGTGGTGACCGACGACGGCCAGTGGGTGCGCGACGCGCTCACGCTCGAGCGCCTCGAGTACTGCATCCTCGTCGATCAGAACGGCAAGAAGCGCTACGAGCGCGGCCCGCAGGTCGTGTTCCCCGAGCCGACCGAGACGTTCATCACCGGCGTCGATCGGGAGACCGGCGCGGCGCGCGCCAAGGACGGCGCCCGCAAGTTCCGCGCGGTCGAGCTCAACGAGATCCAGGGTCTGCACGTCAAGGTGATCGCGCCGTACACGGAGCAAGGCCGCTCCTACAAGGAGGGCGACGAGCTGTTCATCACCGGCAAGGAGACCGCGATCTACTACCCGCGCGAGGAGCACTCGCTCGTGCGCTACGACGGTCGCGAGAAGCACTTCGCGGTCGCGGTCCCGGCGGGCGAGGGCCGCTACGTGATGAACCGCAAGACCGGCGCGATCGCGATGACCAAGGGGCCGGCGATGCTGCTGCCCAACCCCGTCGACGAGGTGATCGTGCGACGCGTGCTGAGCGATCGCGAGTGCCAGACCTGGTACCCGACGAACACCGAGGTGCTCGCGTACAACCGCACGCTCCGGCAGATCGACGACGGTGGCGGGCGCGCCAACGCGGTGTCGGAGATGGAGGTCCAGAAGCAGCGCGGCAAGTCGGCGAACGCCGCGCAGCAGGTCGCGATGGGCGCGGCCGCGATGGAGAAGGCCGCCGACGCGCAGTTCGCCGACTCGCTCGATCGCACCAACCAGTTCACCAAGCCGCGCACGCTGGTGTTCAACACGAAGTTCGAGGGCGTGCCGTCGCTGACCACCTGGGTCGGCTACGCGGTGCTCGTCGTCGACAAGCAGGGCCACCGGCGGGTCGAGTCGGGGCCCAAGAACCTGTTGTTCGAGTACGACGAGACCCTCGAGGTCATCCAGCTGTCGACCGGCACGCCGAAGACGACGGACAAGCTGATCGAGACCGTGTTCCTGCGCGTGCTCAACAACAAGGTGTCCGACCGCTGCATCGTCGAGACCTCGGATCACGTGTCGGTCACGCTGAAGTACTCGATGCGGGTGAACTTCGAGGGCGAGCCGCTGCGGTGGTTCGAGGTCGAGAACTACGTGAAGTTCCTGTGTGACCACGTCCGCTCGGTGCTCAAGGGCTCGACGAAGAAGCACTCGATCGAGACGTACTACGCGTCGGCGGTCGAGATCATCCGCGACACGATCCTCGGCAAGTCCGACGACAAGGGCACGCGGCCCGGCATGAAGTTCCTCGAGAACGGCATGCGGATCACCGACGTCGAGATCCTCGAGGTGAAGATCGACGACGCCGACATCGCGGAGCTGCTCGGGCGGGCGCAGCACGAGGCCGTCGAGGCCAACGTCGCGATCCTGCGGGCGCGGCGCGGCCTCGAGATGACCGAGAAGCAGGAGCAGATCACGCGCGGGGAGGCCGAGGCGCGCGCGGAGACCACGCACCGGCTGGCGGAGCTCGAGATCGGCGCGACCGCGGACCGGCTGCGCGTCGCGCTGGCCGCGGTGAAGTCGGAGCTCGACGCAGCCGAGGCGCAGAAGGCCGCGACGGTCGCGCGCAACGCGGTCGTCGACGCCGATCATGCGTCCGAGCTCGCCCGCCGCGAGCACGCGGCGAGCCTCGAGCACACGATCCAGACCGCGCAGCAGGCGCTCGTGCTGGGCGCGCTCAAGGCCGAGGTCGAGGCCGCGGTCGCGCGGTTCGGCGCCGCGCAGGGCGGGTTCAGCGAGGCCCTGCTCGCGCTGTCGAACCACGAGGTGCTCGCCAAGGTGGCCGAGGCGATGAGCGTGCAGGCGTTCGTCGGCGGCAAGACGCTCACCGACGTGATCGACAAGGTGTTCGCGGGCACGCCGCTCGCGGGCCTGATGGATCGCGTGAAGGCGCGCGTCGTCCACAGCGGTGGCAACGGGACCTCCGAGCTGCCCGCCGGCTAGCATGCTAGCGTCGCCGGGTCGTGCGCCGTACCCTGTGCCTGCTCTTCGCCGCGTGCGAGCCGCCGGTGCCGCCGGCGCCACCCCCGGCGCCGCCCGTCGCGTACGCGCCCCCGCCGATCCCGTGGGCGCACGGCGCGGCGCACGGCCGGCTCGGGCGTAGCCAGGCGCCGACCCCCACCACGACGCTTGGCATCCAGGGGACGGGTGGGCCGCTGCGGTTGCCGACGATCTGGAGCGTGCCGGGCGCCGGGCCCGCGCGCGCCGTGGTCTACGGCGAGGACGGCGCGACGGCCGCGATCGACCTCGTCGACATCGACGCGGGCCGCGTCGTGTGGCGCGACACCAAGTGCGGCGGCCCCATCGTCGGGGTCACCGCCCTGACGATCGTCTGCGCCGACGTGCACGGCACGCGCGCGATCGCGATCGCCGACGCCTCGCTCGACTGGGAGACGACCGACTCGTTCCTCGCGTTCGACGACGATCGCGTCGTGATCGCCGGCACCGGGGCGGTGTCGATCCGCAAGGCCGACGGCGGCGACGAGCTCGCGCACGTCGCGCTGCCGCCGGACGTGCTGGCGAGCGACGTGATCGCGAGCTGCCCCGATTCCGAGGTGTTCGCGGTCGCGCGCGATCACCTCGTGCGCATCGTCGCGGCGCCGGGCGCCGTCGGCAAGGTCACGTGGACGCGGCCGACCGTGCCGCGCAAGCTCGACGGCTGTCGCGGCAAGGCGGTGCTCGCCGTCGAGGGGAGCCAGCTCGTGGCGATCGATCGCGCCACCGGCAAGTCGCTCGGCGCGATCGACGACTACGTCGGCCACTGGCCGGCGCGCGACGGCTCCGACCGGGTCGAGGTCGCGACCCGCCGGGGGACCGTGATCGCCGGACGCGAGCTCGGGGAGCCGCGGGCGACGAGCTTGCCGGTGCTCGGCGAGCTGCTGGCCACGCGCGGCGATCGCCGGCTGGTGCGCGCGACGCCGATGACCGCCGCGCTCCTCGATCGCGAGGGCGTGCGCGGGTACGTCGCGTTCACCGAACTCGGCGGCGCGCTCGGCGAGCGAGCGCTGGTCGCGGGGCGCTGGGACGGCTCGCCGAGCGAGACGGTGCATCGGCGCGCGCTGCCGACCGAGGCGCGCCGCACCCTGCGCCTCCCGCCGATGGCCCCGGCGACGGCGGTCGCGGCGGAGCTCCGGGACCTGCCCGCGATCGGCGAGCCGCCGCCGCAGGCGGACTTCGCGACCTCGACGCGCGATCCGCTGGTCGCGATCGAGCTCGATCCGTTCGATCCGACGTCGCTGCACGCGATCACCGGGACGCCGGAGCACGTCGCCGTCACGCGGGCGAACCTCGTGACTCGCACGTGGGGACCGACGACGAGCTGCGGGGTCGGCCAGCCCATCGGCTTCGCGATCGCGCGCGACGTCGTCGTGTGCGCGGCGCGTCGCGCCGCGAGCCCGGCCGAGCGCGCCGAGCAGGCCACCGTGGTGGCGATCGCGAACGGCGCGATCGCGTGGACGTGGCGGGGGGCGAACGTCGACGCCGTCGAGGCCGCCGGCGACGTGGTGCTCGTGTTCGACGGCGATCGCGCGCGCGTCCTCGCCGCGCGGGATGGGCGCATGCTCGGGACGCTCGCGAGCGACGACGGCGCGGCCGTGCGCGCGGTAGCGGTGCAGCGCGGCACCGAGACCCTGGTCGTCGCGGTCGAGCGTGGCGAGCTGGTCGCGCGGTCGCCGATCGCGGGCCTTCTGCCGGTATGGTCGATCGGCGTCGACGGCGTGGTCGCCAAGCTCGCGGTGTCGGGCGACGGCGTCCTCGTCGCGCTCGAGGATGGTGACGCCTATCGCGTCGAGCTGCGCGGGGTGACGATCACGGCGCTGCCAGGGCTCGGCCTCGACTGGCAGGCGTCGGCCGAGCTCGTCGTCGGCAGCGGGCTGGGTGGCCCGGTGTACGGTCCACGCCAACCAGTCGCGCCTGTGCCCCCGGGGCCTCGCAAGCCCCCGCCACCGCCGATCGTCGGACCGTTCATCCCTCCCCCGATCGCGACGCCGCTCCCGATGCCGCCGATCGTCGGCCGGAGCTGGCAGCTCACGTTGTTCGGGCCGCAGGGTGGGCTGCGCACGCGTAACGACTACCCGCTCGTGTCCCCGATCGTGGGCAACGCGCGCGCACCCGGGGCCCCGTTCGTGGTGTCCAGCGCGGGCGAGGTCCTCGCCCTCGAACCGGAGCGAGGAGATCCCGTCGCGCGGGCGCGGCTCGCCCACGCCGACGCGCTGCCGTTCGGCACGATCGTCGCCGGCGCGCCGATGGTGGGCATGGTGGTCGGCGACCCGTTACGAATCGTCCTGATCTCACCCCTGATCTCGTCCTTCGGCCGCTGATCCCGACCGCCCCCTGAGTTACCCTCTGGGTATGGCACTCCCGTTACGTGCGGCGCTGCGTTCGGCCGGTCGGTTCATGCTCAGCAACCCCACGACGATGCTGAGCATGGCTCGGCACGCCCTCGGGATGCGGATCGCCGTTCCGCTCGACTCGCTTCGCTGGTTCATCGCGAACACGCCGCCGTCGAAGAAGGCGCCGCAGGACGTGACGATCACGCCGCGACCGCCGGCGATCGGGCTCGGCGCCACGATCGATCTGATGGGCACCACGGTGCGCGCGGGCGCGGCGATCCGCGTCGAGCAGCTCGAGGTCACCGACACCGCGTTCAAGGTGACGCTGCGCCTGTCCGACGTCACCATGAAGGTGCTCGGCGAGTCGTTCACGCCCGTCGCGGGGCTCATCAAGAGCGGCGCGCTCGATCTCAGCAAGCCGGGCAACCTCGCGAAGTTCATGCCGAAGCGGCCGGCCGTGCTCGTCGAGGCGCACGACGATGTCATCGTGATCGACCTGATGAAGAACGAGCGGTTCGCGTCCAACGATCGCGTGCGCGGCCTCCTCGCGACGCTCACGCCGGTCGTGCAGGTGGCGGGGCTCTCCACCGAGGGCGACTTCCTGATCCTGCAGCTCCGCGCGAGCCCGTTCGGGTTGCCGCGGGCGCTCAACGCCGCGCGCGCGCTCGCCGCGGGCTGAGACGATCGTGGACACCCAGGTCGCGTTCACCGGGGCCGACAAGGCCGCGCGGTATCGCGAAGCGGTGCCGCAGATCGCGGCGCTCGTCGAGGGTGAGCCCGATCTGATCGCGAACCTCGCCAACGTCATCGCGGTGCTCCGCGAGTGCCTGCCGAGCGCGTCGTGGGTCGGCTTCTACATCGCGCGCCAGGGCGAGCTCGTGCTCGGCCCGTTCCAGGGCAAGGTCGCGTGCGTGCGGATCGCCTTCGGGCGTGGCGTGTGTGGGACGGCGGCGGCGACGCAGCGCACGGTGATCGTGCCGGACGTCGAGCAGTTCCCGGGGCACATCGCGTGCGACGCCGGCTCGCGCAGCGAGATCGTCGTGCCGATCGTGCGAGGGGATCGCTGCGTCGCGGTGCTCGACGTCGACTCGTACGCGCTCGCGGCGTTCGACGAGGTCGACGAGGCCGGGCTCGCCGACGTCGCGGCGATCGTTCGAGCGCTGGCATGGTGAGGGTCGCCGCGCTGATGGTCGCGCTCGTCGCCTGTCAGGGCTCGGGGGCGTCGAGCGATCCGGCGACCGTCGGCTCCGGTTCGGCCCCCGCGTCGCAGGACGCGGTGGTCGTCGCGGCCGACGCCGGCGTGGCCGACAAGGTCGACGAGCCCGCTCCCAGGAAGCCCAGCGACGAGCCCGAGCCGGTCGTCGATCCGGGCAAGCTCGTCGCCGACCTCGGCGCGATCCCCGCGTGGCAGGCCGCGGTCGATCGCTACCTGTACCTCGAGCGGCGCAAGCAACGCGGCATCGTCTACGGCACGCTCGGCCCGGCGGTGATGATGCCGGCGCCGACGCCGCCACCCGGGATCGACGCGGGCGTCGGGGCCGTCGCGCTCGTCGCGTCGCCCTACGTCTGGCTGGTCGACGACAGCGAGGGCCATGGCGCGCTCGGCATCCGCGTCAAGCTCGGGCCCGAGACCGCCAACGCCGGCGAGCGCGTCGCCCTCGCCGGGGCGTGGGATCTCGACGACGCCCGCCGCTGGTTCTGGCGGGCGACCACGCTGACCAAGCTCCCCGCGCTCGATCCCGCCAAGGAGCTCAAGGACCCGCGGCCCGTCACGCCGGCGCACACGATCGCGACGGGCGAGCTGCCCGCCGGGGCGCGGACCGTGTCGCTCGCCCGCGACAACGACGCGATCTACTTCCAGATCGTCGGGCCCGCGCCGACGACCGACGGTGATGGCTGGGCGATCGCCGACGAGCTCGGCAACCCCACCGCCGCGATGCTCAACCTGCCCGGCGAGCGCGCGAGCTACGGCCGGCAGGACATGCGCACGCTCGACGAGCGGTGGTCGCTGCGCCGCGGCGTCACGTACTGGTTGCGCATCGGCAAGGTGCGTCGCAAGGCACCCGACAAGCCGATGAGCTTGAACGCGCGGACCGCGCCCATCCGCGTGCTGTGAAGCCGACGAGTCCGGCGAGCGGAGCGAACAAGTCGCGCGATCCAGTGGGTGGATGCTAGCTTCATGGGGTGACGGATCTGGCCAAGCTCGAGGCGCAGCGTGCGCACTTCGCGGGTGATCGCCACATCCTCGAGGAGGTCGCCATGTGGGCCGACGCGACGCCGAGCGAGCGGCTCGCCGCGTGCGCCGCGCTGTGCGAGGAAGGTGACCGCGCGTTCGCGCGACTTCCACAGGAGGTCCAGGACCGCCTCCGTGCCATCGATCGCTTCCCGTCAGACACGCTCGCGCTGATGGCCCGCGCGTTCGGACGATGACCGCGACCGACGTCGCTCGACGGATCGCGGCCTGCCTCGAGGAGGATGACGTCGCCTACGCGATCGGTGGCGCGCTCGCCTTGATTCGACGAGCTGGATCATCGGTTCGCACCGCCCTGAGTCGTCTCGCCACACGTGCGCACCGCGCGCGCATCGGATCCCGTGCGCCGACCACGACACGCTGTCCGTGCGCAGCGGCACGTCTCGATCGTCGTCGTCGAGCGCCGTTCACGGGGCCCTGACGCGGGTCGTCGTGGCCCGTGCCTTGAAGGGCTGGCATCTCATGCAAACGCCAATCAGTCATGAACGAAGCGTCCAGGCGCCCGGTAGCCAGGTCGTCGAGCTGGGGGACCAACACATCTGTCAGTGCGGTCGTGCCCTGGCGACCGCGGGGCCGCTATGTCAGGCGTGTACGGCGCGCGCGAGGCAACACCACGACGAGGATCCGTACGACGATCTCGGTGGTGAGGGGGGAGGGCTCGCGTGAACTCCCGGATCCAGCACGTGCTCGAGCGCAAGGGCGCCACCGTCGAGAGCGCACCTCCGCGGATGAGCGTCCTGACCGCGGTCGAGCGCATGAACGAGCTCAAGATCGGCGCGCTCGTGGTGATCGACGAGCAGGAGCGCGGTCGTCTCCTCGGGATCCTCACCGAGCGCGACATCCTCGCGCGCGTGGTCGCGACCGGTCGGGCCCCCGACGCGACGTCGATCGACGAGGTCATGACGCGTGCGCTCGTGGTCGTCTCGGCGCAGGCGACGGTCGACGAGGCGATGATCCTGATGACCGATCATCGGCTCCGTCACCTGCCGGTCGTCGACGGCGACCGGGTCTGCGGCCTGATCTCGATCGGCGATCTGACCAGCTGGCTGGTCCGGGACCAGCAACGCACGATCGATGACCTGCACGACTACATCTGTCACACGTGAGCGCGGTCGATCGCGAAGGCGCGCAAGCGCGAGGGCCCGGCCGCGACCGTCGCGCTAGAGTAGGCGCCGGTGTCGCCGGGCAAGCCGCAGAACAGCCTCGTCGACGGCCCCCTCCCGGCGCGGCTCGCGCGGTTGTTCGCGTCGCCGCTCGGCGTGATGATCATCCTGCCGGCGCTGGTGGTCGGCGTCGGGCTCGTCGTGCTCGTGCTCGGACGGTCGGTGACGCGCGACGCGAGCGACTCGATGGCCCGGAGCGAGCTGGTCGCCAACGCCCGCGACATCGAGCACGAGATCGCGTTCGCGCTCGATCAGACGCAGCCGATGCTCGACGCGCTGCGCCCGATCGCCACCCCTGACCTGCCGCTGGCGGAGGTCGCGCCGCGCATGCGCGACCTGCAGGCTGGGCGCCCCGGCGTGACCAACGTGAGCATCGGCTTCCCGAGCGGCGTGATGCGCGGGACGTATCGCGATCGCGCGACCAACGAGATCCGGGTGCAGGAGACGCGCGCAGGGGTGGACCGCGTCGACTACCGCGTCGCCGGCCGCACGGTCACCGCGATCACCACGGCGGCGTCGACCTACGACGTCCGCCAGCGGCCCCACTACGCGCAGGCGCTCGCGACGCCAGGGCCGTCGTGGATGGCGCCGCGCGTGTACTTCACGTCGAAGACGACCGGCATCACCGCGACCGAGGCGGTGCGCGTGGATGGCGCGGTGGTCGCCGTCATCACGATCGACTTCGACGTCGGCGCGCTCAGCGAGTTCATCGCCAAGGCGCCGTTCGCGGAGGCGCGCTCGATCGTGTTCGCCGGCGATGGCACCATCCTCGCGGCGCCCGGGCTCCCGGTGCCCGAGGCCGCGGCGAAGGAGGGCCGGCTGCTCCGCACCGCCGACTATCAGGACGCGGCGATCACGGCGTTGTTCGCCGCGCTGTCCACCGAGCTCCCCGACCTCGCCACCCACCCGATGACCGCGCAGCGGTTCGTCGACACCGGGAGCTACCTCGCCTCGATCGCGCCGATCGGCGGCGCGCGCGCGGGCATCGCGGCGCCGCTCGACTGGTATCACGCGACGCTCGTCCCGCGCGACGTGCTGCTCGCGCCGACGCATCGCTTCGAGCGCCAGATGCTCGTCGCGTCGGCGATCGCGCTCGCGATCGCGCTCGGCGTCGCGGTGATGTTCGCGTGGAACGTCGTCCGCATGCGGCGCGCGGTGACGACGGCGCGCGCCGAGCTCCGCACCGCCGAGGCGCGCGCGCGCGAGCTCGGCAGCTACCGGCTGGTCGGCAAGCTCGGCGCCGGCGGCATGGGCGAGGTGTGGCGCGCGGAGCATCGGCTGCTCGCGCGGGCCGCCGCGATCAAGCTCGTGCGGCCCGAGGCCCTGCGCGACGAGGCCCACGCCGCGAAGCTACGCGAGCGGTTCCGGCGCGAGGCCCAGACGCTCGCGACGATGCGATCGCGCAACACGATCGCGCTCTACGACTACGGGGTCACCGACGACGGCACCTTCTACTTCGTGATGGAGCTGCTCGACGGCCTCGATCTCGACAAGCTCGTGAAGGAGTTCGGCCGGCAGCCGGCGGCGCGCGTGATCGACATCCTCATCCAGGCGTGCAACTCGCTCGCCGAGGCGCACGACGCGGGGCTCCTCCACCGCGACATCAAGCCGGCGAACATCTTCGTGAGCCGCGCCGCCGACGAGGTCGACGTCGTCAAGGTGCTCGATTTCGGGATCGTCCAGTACCTCGTCGAGCCCGTCGACCCGCTCGAGGCGATCGTGTTGCCCGCGCCCGACACGCTCACGCCCGCGAGCTCCGATGCGGTGAGCGGCAAGCTGACCGCCCTGGGCTCGGTCGTCGGCACGCCAGGCTACATCCCGCCCGAGATGGGCGCCGGCGGCGCGGTCGACACGCGCGGCGATCTCTACGCGCTCGGCTGCGTCGCCTGGTGGCTGTTGACCGCCACGGAGGTGTTTCCGCGCGGGCGCGACGGGTTCGCGACGATCCAGCGTCACATGTTCGAGGAGGTGCCGGAGCTCGCCTCTCGCGTCGCCGGGTGGCTGCCGCCCGCGCTCGAGGAGATCGTGCGCGCGTGCCTCGCGAAGCGCCCCGCGGATCGGCCGGCGAACGCCCGGCTGCTCGCAGCCCAGCTGCGCGCGATCGAGATCCCGGCCGAGCACGCGTTCCGCGGCGACCGCGCGACGGCGTGGTGGCTCGCCTACCGGCCCCCGGCGGTCGCCACGGCGGAGACCCCCACGCTGGTGGCCGACCAGGTGAACCAGGAGGACGTCCCGACCGCGACCGGGCGGCTGGTCGTGCCGGACGCGGCCGACGCCCCCGCCATGCCCGACGATCCGGATGCGGCGGCCTCCGCGTCCCAGTCGCAGTCGGCCGCCACGGTCGTGAACGGCCGCAGCCGTTCGTGACTTGTCGTCGGATCGCGACAAGGTCTCGGACAATGTTTCACGACAAGATGCAGAGCCTCGAGGGCCGCCACGCGTCGTGTCGTCATGCCCAAGCCGCTCCTCCACGTGCTCCTCGGTCTCTCCCTGCTCGCCGGCTGCAAGAAGGCGGAGCTCGCCCCCAGCTACCTGGCCGATCGTGCCGCGGTGGTCGCCGGCAGCGCCGCCACCCCGACGCAGCAGGCGGCGAAGCCGGACGAGAAGCGCGCCGAACCGGTCGATCAGACGTCCGGCGAGGCCTTCCGCCAGCTCGCGAACAACCCGTGGGTCGATGCCACCAAGGATCACCTGTCGACGTTCGCCGCCGACGTCGACACCGCGTCGTACACGCTCGCCCGTCGGATGCTGAGGGAGGGTGGGATGCCGGTCGCCGCGGGGGTGCGTCCCGAGGAGTTCGTCAACTACTTCACCTACACGTTCCCCGCGCCGAGCGCGGGCACGCCGTTCGCCGTGGTGATGGACGCGGCGCCGTCGCCGCTGTCGCCGGGCCGTCACATCCTCCGCGTCGGGGTGTCGACCAAGGCCAAGTCGCTGGCGGAGCGCAAGCCCGCGCACCTGGTGTTCCTCGTCGACGTGTCGGGCTCGATGAACGCCCCCGACAAGCTCGGGCTCGCCAAGCAGGCGCTGCGCATCCTCACCAATAACCTCGGCGAGCACGACACCGTCGCGCTCGTCACCTACGCCGGCTCGAGCCGCGTGATCCTGCAGCCCACCGGCATCGGCGCGCGCGATCGGATCCTCGCGGCGATCGACGACCTGCAGAGCGGCGGCTCGACGGCGATGGCCTCGGGCATCGATCTCGCCTACCAGCAGGCGATGGCGGGCCTCACCCCCGACGCGATCTCGCGGGTGATCGTGCTGTCGGATGGCGACGCGAACGTCGGCGCGCACACCCACGACGAGATCGTGTCGCTGATCGCCGGCCGCGCGAAGGAGGGCGTGACGCTGTCGACGATCGGCTTCGGCATGGGCAACTACAAGGACGCGAGGATGGAGCAGCTCGCCGATCGGGGGAACGGCAACAACTTCTACATCGACAGCGAGCTCGCCGCGAAGCGCGTGTTCCAGGAGCAGCTCGGCTCGACGCTCGAGGTCGTCGCCAAGGACGTCAAGCTGCAGGTCGACTTCGACCGCGCGATGGTGTCGCGCTACCGGCTGGTCGGCTACGAGAACCGCGACGTCGCCGACAACGCGTTCCGTGACGACCGGGTCGACGCGGGCGAGGTCGGTGCGGGCCACCAGGTGACGGCGCTCTACGAGGTCGAGCTCACCGCGGTCGGCAAGGACGCCGCCGACCAGCACGTCCCGCTCGGCGCGGTCCGCATCCGCCACAAGGAGCCGCGCGGTGAGACGGCGACCGAGGCCGCGTTCCCGATGATCGGTGGGCCGGCGAAGACGTTCGCCAGCGCCAGCGACGATCTGCGGTTCGCGTTCGCGGTCGCGGCGTTCGCCGACGTGCTGCGCGGCGGCACCGACGCGGAGCACTGGTCGCTCGCCGAGATCCGCGACCTCGCGAAGGCAGCGGCGGGCGACGATCCGGATCGCGCCGAGCTCGTCGGGTTGATCGAGGCGGCGATGAAGACCAGCGGTCGCACGGCCTCGCGGTGAGGCCGAACCGAGGATCAGCCGAACCGACCGGTAATGTAGTTCTCGGTGCGCTGATCGCCGGGGTTGGAGAAGATCTTCGCGGTCGCGTCGTACTCGACGAGCGTGCCGGTCCGCCGCTCCGTCGCGCTGTCGAGCTCGGTCGAGAAGAACGCGGTGCGGTCGCTCACGCGCGCGGCCTGCTGCATGTTGTGCGTCACGATCACGATCGTGAACCGGCTCTTGAGCTCGCGCATGAGCTCCTCGATGCGCGCGGTCGCGATCGGATCGAGCGCGCTGCACGGCTCGTCCATCAGCACGACCTCGGGCTCCACGGCGATCGTGCGCGCGATGCACAGCCGCTGCTGCTGGCCGCCCGACAGGCCGAGCGCGGACGCCGACAGCCGGTCCTTGACCTCGTCCCACAGCGCGGCCGAGCGCAGGGACGTCTCGACGATCGCGTCGAGCTTGCCGCGCTCGCGGACGCCGTTGACGCGCGGGCCGAACGCGATGTTGTCGTAGATGCTCTTGGGGACCGGGTTCGGCTTCTGGAACACCATGCCGATGCGCCGGCGGACCTCGACGGCCGAGACCTCGGGGTCGTAGAGGTCGACGCCGTGGTAGCGCAGCTTGCCGGCGACGCGCGCGCCCGGCGTCGTGTCGTGCATCCGGTTGAACGCGCGGAGCACGGTCGTCTTGCCGCAGCCCGACGGCCCGATGAACGCGGTGATCTGGTTCTTGTGGATGGCCATCGTCACGCCGCGCACCGCGCGGAACGAGCCGTAGAACACCTCGACGTCGGTGAGGTCGAACACGGTCGGCGCGGCGTCGGGCACCGTCGTCAACGTCGGTCGAACACGGGGTGGGGCGACCGTACGCGCGGCCTGGATCGATTCTGCGACCATCGGATCATCTCCTTCTGGCATGGACGAACACCCTCGCGACGACCGAGAACGAGAACGCGAGCACGACGAGCGTCAGGGCCGCACCCCACGCGCGCTCCTGCGCGCCCGCGAACGACGACGTCGCGTTGACGAAGATCTGCTGCGACAGCGCGGTGTTGATCCCGTCGAAGAAGTGGGCGTTGTAGGCGGTGGCGCCGAGGCCGAGCGCGAACAGCAGCGGCGCGGTCTCGCCGGCCGCGCGCGCGACCGCGAGGAGGCTGCCCGACACGATGCCGGGCAGCGCGGCGGGCAGCACCACGGTGAGGATCGTGCGCGACTTGGTGGTGCCGAGCGCGTAGGCGGCCTCGCGCAGGTGGTCGGGAACGAGCCGGAGCATCTGCTCGGTCGACGCGATCACGATCGGCAACATCAGGCAGGCGAGGGCGAGCGAGCCGCCGAACGCCGAGTAGCCGAACCGCAAGGTCCACATCACGTAGACGAACAGGCCCATCACGATCGACGGCACGCCGGTCATCACCGTCGCCATGAAGCGCACGAGCCGGGCGAACTTGCCGGCGCGGCCGTACTCGTGGAGGTAGATCGCGCCGAGCACGCCGAGCGGCACGGCCACCAGCGTCGCGCCGAGCGTGACCATCAGCGTGCCGACGATCGCGGGGCCCATGCCCGGCCCGGCGGCGCGCGAGATCTGCGGGATCTCGGCGGTGAAGAACGCCGGGAACGCGGACGTCACGATCCCGAGCCCCCGGGAGCTGATCGACCACAGCACGCTGACCAGCGGCGCGAGCACGACGAGCAGCGCGAGCCCCATGAGGCCCGTCATCAGGTGGCTCTTGACCGAGCGCCAGCTCGGCTTGGCGCGGAGCTCGGCGACGTTCATACGGTGCCTCGCGCGCGGCGCATCGAGCGCTGCACGATCGTCGTCGCGATGAGGTTGACGACGATCGTCATCGCGAACAGCAGCACCGCGAGCGCGATCAGCGCGGAGCGCTGCAGCGTGTCGGCCTCGCCCCACGAGTTCGCGATCACCGCCGGCATCGAGTTGCCGGGGGCGAGCGCGTCGAGCGTGATCTGCCCGGTCGCGGAGCCGATGACGAGCGCGGCGGCGATCGTCTCGCCCATCGCGCGCCCGAGCCCGAGCATCACCGCGCCGACGATCCCGCCCTTGCTGTGCGGGATCACCGACGCGCCGATCATCTCCCAGCGCGTCGCGCCGAGCGCGAGCGCGGCCTCCTTGTCGGCCACCGGGGTCGTCTCGAGCACCTCGCGCGCGAGCGACGTGATGATCGGGATGATCATGATCGCGAGCACCACGCCCGCGGCGAGGAACGACCGCGGCAGCACCGTCGACAGCACGAGCACGCCCCACAGGCCGAACACCACGCTCGGCACCACCGCGAGCAGGTCGATGGCGTAGATCAGCCAGCGCTTGAGGGCGCGGGGAGCGACCTCCGTGATGAACAGCGCGACGCCGAGCGAGACGGGGACGGCGATCACGAGCGCGATGACGGCGGTGTAGAGGGTTCCCCACACGAACGGCAGGGCACCGTAGAGGCCGTCGGCGGGGGACCACCGCGACGACGTGAAGAACGAGACCCCGAGCTCGCCGATCACGGTGCGCGCGCGCGCGGTCATCGTGACCGCGATCAGCCCGAGCACCAGCAGCACCGTCGCGGCCGCGCCGATCGCGAGCCCGCGAAACGAGCGGTCCGCTCGGTCGCGTCGCCCGCGCAGCGCCGCCGCGTCGATCATCTTACTTGCCGACCTTGAGCTGCGCGAGCTGCGCGATCGCCTTGTCCTGCAGCGACTTGGGCAACGGCGCGAAGTCGAGCGCCGTGAGCTCGGCCTGGGCGTCGGTGACGAGGAACTTCACGTAGTCGGCGATCGCCTGGCCGGTCTTCGCGTCGGCCTGGTTGGCGTAGACGATGACCCAGCTCTGGCACGTGATCGGGTAGGCCGCGGCGCCCGGGGCGTCGAGCGCGGAGAACAGCAGCTTGTCGTCGACGGCGATGCCGTCTCCCGCGGCCGAGGCCGACGCGGCGGTCGGCACCACGAACGCGCCGGTCGCGTTCTTGATCGCGGCGTACGCGAGGCCCGACGCCTTGGCATCCGAGAGGTCGACGTAGCCGATCGCGCCCTTGGTCGACTTCACGATCTGCGCGACGCCACCGTTGCCGTTGCCGGCCTGGGTGTCCGGAGACCACTCGACGGTCGAGCCGCTCTTGAGCTTCCACACGCTGCTCGCCGCCTTGGCGAGGTACTTCGTGAAGTTGTCGGTCGTGCCCGAGCCATCGCTGCGATGCGCGACCACGATCCCGAGATCCGGCAACGTCGCGCCGGGGTTGTCGGCGACGATCAGCGGGTCGTTCCACTTCGTGATGTCGCGCTGGAAGATCTTGGCCACGGTCTCGGGCGCGAGCTGCAGCTTGTCGACGCCGGGGACGTCGTACGCCACCGTGATCGCCCCGAGCAGGATCGGGAAGTACAGCACCGCGCCACCCTTGGCGGCGGTGAGCTCGGCGTCCTTGTAGGGCGAGTCGGCACCCGCGAACGCGACGACCCCGTCGGCGAGGTCCTTGCGACCCTTGCCCGAGCCGCCCCCGCCGTAGTTCACCTGAACGCCGGGGTGCGCCTTCGTGAACTTCACGATGGCGACCTCCTGGAAGGCCTTCTGGAAGGTCGAGCCGCTGGCGTTCACCGTCACGGTGTCGGTGGCTGCCTTGCCACCGCACCCGGCGAACACGACGAGGGCAACTGCGAGTCGGTTCATGCGCTTACCCTAGGAAGCGTCCGTGACATGTGTGCCGACCTGCGGTGACGGGACCGTGACGTGCACCGGCGAAACGCTGACCGGACGACCTTGCCAAGGCCACCCCGTCGGCTGGAAGCTTGACGTGGTGTGCCGAGTGAGGATCGCGTGAAGCGGCCGACCATCCCGCCGTCCCTGGAGATCCCGGCGATCCGGCGGGTGATCGAGCAGCGGGAGGTGAGGATCGTGTACCAGCCGGTGGTCGATCTCCGGTCGGGCAGCACCTTCGCCTACGAGGCGCTCGTCCGCTCGTCCGCGCCGGAGTTCACCAGCCCGCCCCTGCTGTTCGATGCCGCCGTCAAGTACGGCTGCACGGGCGAGCTCGGCCGGCTCCTCCGCAAGCTCAGCGTCGAGAACTGCCCCGACGATCGGCTGTTCATCAACATCCACCCCGCGGAGCTCGACGAGGGCTACCTCGTTCGCCCCGACGACCCGCTCTATCATCACGCCGAGGAGGTCTACCTCGAGATCACCGAGGGCGTGCCGCTGTCGCACTTCGCGCTGTGCCGCACCATCCTCGAGGAGGTCCGCGGTCGAGGCGTGCACCTCGTCGTCGACGACCTCGGCGCCGGTTACTCGAACCTCAAGTACATCGCCGACCTCCACCCGCGGGTGGTGAAGCTCGATCGCGATCTGATCGCCGGGCTCGTCGAGGACACCCGGCTGTTCAAGCTGGTCTCGGCGATCGTCGTGTTGTGCAACTCGCTCGACGCGCTGGTCGTCGCCGAGGGCATCGAGACCCTCCCCGAGCTGCAGGCGGTCAAGGCGGCGGGCGCGCACTTCGGCCAGGGCTACCTCCTCGCGCGCCCGGCGTTCCCGCTCCCGGAGGTCAACTGGCCCGCGGAGGTGGAGGAGTTCGAGGACAAGAAGACGAAGATGCGAACCGGGAAGGACCGTCGCGGATCCCGCCAGATCGGCCGCGTCAAGCCCAAGGCCTGAGCAGCTCGGTGTTCTCGGCACCGGGGCGTCACGCCCGCGTCACATCACCTCACCGAGGGCATGCTAACTGATGACCATGCTTGGATTGGTCCTGGTCATCGAGGACGAGGTCGATCTCGCGACGACGCTCGAATACAACCTCAAGTCGGAAGGCTTCCAGGTTCGCGTCGCGCACACCGGCCGTCAGGGCATGGCGAGCGCGACCTCGGATCCGCTCCCCGACGTCATCGTGCTCGATCTCATGTTGCCCGATCTCTCGGGCACCGAGATCTGCCGCAAGCTGCGCGAGGCCGAGCGCACGCGCGACATCCCGGTGATCATGTGCACCGCGAAGGGCGAGGAGATCGATCGCGTCGTCGGCTTCGAGGTCGGCGCGGACGACTACATCGTCAAGCCGTACAGCGTCCGCGAGCTCATGCTGCGGATCAAGGCGCTGCTCCGGCGCGCCCACCGCGTCGAGGGCGAGCCGTCGCTCATCCGGTTCGGGCGCCTCAAGATCGATCGCGACGCGCACCGCGCGTGGGTCGACGAGGTCGAGATCTCGCTGACCGCGCTTGAGTTTCGGCTGCTCCACGCGTTCCTGTCGCGGCGCGGGCGCGTGCAGTCGCGCGACGCCCTGCTGTCGGATGTCTGGGGCATCGAGGCCGACATCACGACGCGCACCGTCGACACCCACGTCAAGCGGCTGCGCGAGAAGCTCGGCGAGGCCGGCGCCTACATCGAGACGCTGCGCGGCGTGGGCTACCGGTTCCGCGATCAGCCGGACGAGGCGACCGTCTGATCCATGCGCGCGCGCGTCGTCTTCGTCGCGCTCGCGCTCGGGATCGTCGTGGCCATCGTCGCGGCGTTCGCGGCGGACGCGGTCGTCGCGCTCGCGCTCGGTGGCGGCGCGGGCGCCGTCGGGATCGTGGCGGGCCTCGCGACCCTCGCGCTCGCGCGCGCGCGGCTGACCACGCTCGCGCTGGCCGCGCAGAACATCGCCCGTGATCCCGGGACCCGCATCGTCATCGATCGCGTCGCGCCCACGACGGACGAGGTGCGCGAGCTCGGCGAGTGGCTCAACTTCTTCGCCGACGACGCCGACAAGAGTCGCAAGGCGCTCGCGCGCGAGCGCACGCTGCTCGCGGCGGTCGCCGACGGCCTCACGCAGGGCGTGATCGCCGTCGACGGCGAGCTACGGATCGAGCTGCTCAACGACGCGGCCCGCCGCATGCTCGGCGTCACCAGCTCGCCGGTCGGCGAGCCGCTGCTCGTGTTCGTGCGCGTACCCGAGCTGCGCGACCTGATCGAGAGCACCGGCGAGTCGTCGGCCGAGGTCCAGCTCCCCGACGGCCCGCGCACGCTGATCCGCGTCGCGCGCAAGTGGGGCGGGGAGGGCCGCGTGCTGCTGCTCGAGGACGTCACGGCGATGCGCCGGCTCGAGACCGTGCGGCGCGACTTCGTCGCGAACGTCTCCCACGAGCTCAAGACGCCCGTCGGTGCGATCGGCCTGCTCACCGAGGCGCTGCTGGAGTCGCAGGACGATCCCGAGTCGGTCCGGCACTTCGGTGAGCGCGTCATCACCGAGTCGACCCGTATGGGCA
>JAPLLF010000367.1:1825-2586 GCA_026387715.1 Pseudomonadota bacterium | reverse complement strand
TCCGTCATCGCGAGCGCCACGAGCTGGTCGCTCGCGTCGAAGACGAAGTGCACGAACGGCCCCACGCAGTCCTCGACCTCGCCGCATTCGCGCGACAGGTCGACGATCGCGTCCCGGAGCTTGGTCGTCGGGAGCGCCTTGGCGATCGCCGGTTCCGGATCGTGATAGGCCATCCAGGTGTCGCGCGCGAGCTGGAGCTGCTCGGTCACCAGGATCGTCGCGAGCTCGGCGGGCTTCACCCGATCCTCGCCGGAGATCGCGATCGCGGGGACCGTCGGGACGCCCTTGGCGTAGCCCGCGAACCACGCCTGGATCCGCGTGTAGTCGGCGGTCGACACGTGCACGTCGTGGTGCCGACACGCGCGCGCGCGCAGCCGGAGCTCGTGGACGTTCGCGCGCTCGAGCGAGGAGAGCTCGCGCGAGGAGAAGCCGGGCCGCATCCGGTACCACGGCTTCAGCGCGTAGACCTGCCACCGCAGCTTGTGGAACCGCATCCCGTGCGCCGCGTAGATGCAGTTCCGCCAGTAGTCGAGCCGGCCACAGTCGGCGTTGTCGGGAACCAGCGGCTTGCCGCACGCCGCGTGATACGCGTCGGCCTGACCGTCGAGCGGCGTGTCGGTGAGGAACAGGCACGGCTCGTCACAGCGCGGCTCGTCGACGGGCCGCGCGTCGACGACGCGGGCGTCGACGGGTGGCGCGATCACGAGCGCCGCCGCCTGCGGTTCGACCGGCTCGTTCCGGCAGGCCAGCACGAGGACGAG
>JAPLLF010000367.1:0-1816 GCA_026387715.1 Pseudomonadota bacterium | reverse complement strand
GACGAGGACGCCGACACCGACGCCGAGCGAGCACCACCTCATCACGCGGGCGTCCCGGCCTCAGGGTGCCGACGAGTTGTTCCAGTCGGTCTCGAACTGGGCGCTGATCGGCGCGACCGCGGCGGCCTCGGACGCGATCACCCCGACCTCGCGGTTCTTCGTGAGCGACGTCTGCGACAGGTTCTCGGACCCCACGAACGCGACGCCGTCGGCGACGATCAGCTTCGCGTGCAGGAGGTACGTGGTGGCGTACTTCACCGGGATGCCGAGCCCCTGCAGGTACGTCGTCGTGGCATCGGGGAGGACGTCGGGGACCTCGAGGATCACGCGCACGGCGACGCCGCGCGCCTTCGCCGCGCCGACCGCGTTCCGGATCGTGGTCTCGGTGAGGTACATCACGGCGATCTCGAGCGTCGACGTGGCGCTGTTGACGAGCTCGAGCAGGCGCAGCTTCGCGTTGTTCGGCGACACGACGAGCCGCGTGCACGACAGGTCCGCGGGCTTCGCGGACTCGCCTCCGGCGGCGGCCCAGTCCATCGCGAAGATCGCGGCCACGTCGGCGACGTCCTCGGGATCCTTGTCGACGACGCCGTAGTTCCGCTCCATGGAGAGCGCGTCGTAGTTGAAGTTCATCGACATGACGTACGCGGTGGCGTCGTCGACGAGCAGATACTTGGCGTGCGAGTACGTGTAGAGCGGGGTCGCGTCGCGCGTCGGCACGCCCGCGGCGACGAGGTCGGGCCGGACCTGCACGTTGCCGGGCTCGTCGGGATCGAGGATCACGCGCACCGCCACGCCGCGCTGCTTCGCCGCGATCAGCGCGTCGGCGATGCTCTGCACGGTGAACAGGTACATCTGCAGATCGATCGACCGCTGCGCGCCGTTGATCGCGGCGAGCATCCGGCTCTCGAGCCCGCTGGGGCCGATGAACGCCTCGAGCGGCACCGCGCGCGGCGTGGTCGCGGTGCACCCGACGCCGGGCGGCGCATCGGGCGTTCCCCCATCCAGTGTGGTCCCAGGTTCGTCGCCGCACGCCGTGATCGCGAGCACGGCGAGGACGATCGGCACGAGACGCATGGGCCCGGACTATGCCCAAACCCGTCGAGCGGTCCAAGCCAATTCAGCGCCGCGGCGGCGCCGCGTCACCGCTTGAGCGCGGCTTCCTTGGGACAGCTGCCGTTGGGATCGCCCGAAGCCTTGGCGCACATGCCGTAGAGCTCGTGGCGATGCCGCAGCACCGTGAAGCCACCGAGCCGCTGCGCGATCTTCTCCTGGATGCGCTCGATGTCGTGATCCTCGAACTCGAGGATCAACCCGCACTTCACGCAGATCAGGTGATCGTGATGATCCCCGACCACCTCGTAGCGTGCCTGGCCATCGCCGAACTGCCGCTCGACCGCGAGGCCGCTGTCGACGAGCAACTTGAGCGTGCGGTACACGGTCGCGTAGCCGACCTTGGGTTGACGCTTGCGCACCCGGCCGAGCAACTCGTCGATCGAGATGTGATCGCGGGTGCGCAGGAACTGCTCCACGATCGTCTCGCGCTGCGCGGTGACGTTGAGCCGATGCTCCTGGACGTAGGAGCGCCACCGCTCTTTGAGCTCGGTGGTGTCGTCGGGACGGAAGTCCGACCGCTCCGCTTTGTCCGTCATCGGCAAGTCAGCTTCCCTGCAAGGCGTGGATTCGTCAAGCGATCTCGCTCCGCTCGCTTTTCATTTGTCGACGAGATCGTTATGGTTCGACGCATGAGCGACGATGCTCCGGAGGTCGGTTTCGACGAGCTGCTCGCGCTGTGCGGCGGCTGCTGCTCATGCGC
>JAPLLF010000341.1 GCA_026387715.1 Pseudomonadota bacterium | reverse complement strand
GCGGTCGGCCACCTGGTACGCGACATAACGCAGGAACGCGGCGCGGATGAACCCGAGGTGCCACGTCAGCTGCTTGGCGTCGTGTTCGCCGTCGTGCGCGCGGGTGTCGACCGCGAGCTCGCCGAGCAGCGCCCACGCGTTCGCCGCGAGGTGCGCGGCCTCGGCCTGCCGCAGGGACGCGTCGTCGGGCGCGGCGCGGCGCGCGGCCTGGATCGCGATCAGCGGGCCGCGCGGGTCGCCGCGCTCCTGCAGCCAGTCGCCGTACACGAGGTACGGCGCGATCGCGCCGGGCTCCGCCGCGATCGCCGCCTCGAGGTCCGGGTTCTGGTGCCGCGCGACGGGCGTGCGGTCGATCGCCGCGTAGACGTCACGGATCGCCGCGCGCGAGGCACCCGGCGTGGTCGCGGTCGCGTAACGGGGGTCGTCGCGCAGGCTCGCGAGGTCGTCGTCGACGAGCAGCTTGGGCAGCTGTTCGTAGTCGTAGAGCACGGCGCCCGCGACCATCTGGATCGCGCGGTCGCGATCGCCGAGCAACACGAAGGCACACGCCGCGTTGTGGAAGATGTGCGGGTTCGCCGGGCCGTGCGGGACGGCGAGCGCGAGCCAGCGGCGCGCACGCGCCGGGTCCCACAGCGACGTGCCGTGGATCCAGCCGAGGCAGTGGATCGCGTTGTTGAACGCCTCCCGCGGCGCGCCGCGCGCCTCGATCGACAGCTCGTGCAACAGCATCCGGAAGTCGAGCGGCTCGCGGGGCGCCTCGTAGGCGAGCTTGACCAGCGCCTGCCCGACCTTGTGGCCGCCGACCTCGCGCGGCAGCGCCGCCCGGGCGCGCGCGAGCAGGGCGCGGTCCGCGCGCGCGACCGCATCCGTGACGAGCGCCGCGAAGGCGTCGGTGTCGATCTCCGCGTCGTCGAGGATCATGCTCAGCGCCCCGGCCAGCGACGATCGAAGTGGGCGGTCAGCCCGATGGTCGCGCGGAGCTCCCATCGCGGGGTGACCGGGTCGGTCGCCACCACGGCGTCGAGCACGCGGGCGCCCTCGACATGACCGACGAGGTGCAAGTTGTCGGCGAGCTCCAACGACACGTCGGACGCGCCACCGAGCAGCACGGCGCGGATCTCGCCGGTCTGGCGCAGCAGGCGCGCCCGCGTGACGAAGCCCTCCGCGCGGACGAGGACGCGGGAGAGCGCGGTCTGGGCGTGGAGCGCGACGCGATCCTCGACGACGAGCTGGGCATCGTAGGTCGGCAGGATGGTGTGCGAGAGCTCGAGCTGGGCGACGACCGGGCGGATCACGAAGTCGAGCATGCCCCGCGCGTGGACGTCGGTCTTGCGCACGACGTCGACGGGCATCGTGTTCGGGCCATCGCTCCCGCCCGCCTGCGCGACGCCCAGCTCGAACCCGAACGCCGCGTCGTCACCCAGCCGGATGCCGTCGATGGTGAGCGGCATGATGATGGTGTTGGCGGCCTGGCGCGTGCTGTCGGCGTCGTTGCGGAACAGCGCGCGGACCTCGAAGAACTGGAACGTCTGATCGGCGCTGCCGAGGAAGCCCTTGTTGCGGCGGTGCCAGCGCGCGGGCGCGACCTCGAGGTGGAGGTCCTGCGATCCGAAGCGCTTGGTCGCCGCGCTGCTCGCGACGTCGACGTGCAGATCGAACGGCATCACGTCGACGACGTTGTGCTCGCCGAGGTAGCGGTAGAACCGCACCATCACGTCGACGATGTCGTCGCGCTGACGATCGCGCAGCACGACGGGCCGTGTCAGCAGCGACGTGCGCACGTTGTCGCGGCGCGTGTACGAGACCTGGACCGTGTCGGCGGGCAGCGGCAGGCACGCGGTGCCGGTCAGGGCGTAGGCGCCGATGGCGTCGCCGTCGTAGCCCCCCATGCCGTAGGCGCTCGCCCCGAGCACGCGACAGATCGGCAGCTCCCACGCGGCGTCGACCGAGGCGGTCGCGGCGATCGGCGTCGCGCGATCCGAGGTCACCCCGGCGTCGACCGCGACCCGGACGTAGCCGTGCCGGTATTGCTCGCCCAGGTTGGCGAACAGCGCCGAGATGACCGGGTCCTCGTCGATCGCCGCGAGCAGGTCGCCGTAGATCTGCGCGGGGAGGTACTGCAGCTCGTCGGGGTTCTCCAGCGCGTAGCCGATCGCCACGAGGGTGTCGAGGGTATCGCCGAGCCGTCGCGCCTGGTCCACGATCTTCCCGACCGTCTCGGCGCGCGCCGTGGTCGTGGTCCCCGCGAACACGACCACGGCGAACAGCCAAGGGATGCGCATCGCGCCACGTTACTTGTCGGCCTGGCGTTCCGCCACTGGTGATGGTCGGTCGTACACTCGGGCCATGTCCACCGCGCTCGTCGTCGGCGCGTCGACCGGTATCGGCGCGGCGCTCGCGCGCGGGCTGGTCGAGAGCGGATGGACCGTCGTCGGGCTGGCGCGCGGGCCGGCGGCGTTCGCGCACGACGCGTACCGTCACGTGGTCGCCGACGTGTGCGCCGCCGACTATCGCGAGGTGCTCGCGGCGGCGTGCGATGGGGCGATCGAGCTGTGCGTGTACTGCGCCGGGATCGGCCACGAGCTCGACCTGCCGACGATGGCGCACGAGGTCGACGTGTTCGCGACCAACCTCGTCGGCTTCGCGCGCACCGCCGAGGTCGTGCTGCCGCCGATGATCGCCGCGCGCAAGGGGCACTTGATCGGGCTGTCGAGCCAGGCCGATCGGCTGATCGATCGCACCGCGCCGAGCTACGCCGCGTCGAAGGCCGGGCTGTCGGCGTACCTCGAGGGGCTCGCGCTCGCGGCGCGCCCGCACGTGGTCGCGGTGACCAACGTGCGGTTCGGCTTCGTCGACACCGCGATGGCGAAGG
>JAPLLF010000045.1 GCA_026387715.1 Pseudomonadota bacterium | reverse complement strand
GGTCCCGACCGTCTCGGGGCGGAACGCGTTGCGGTGCCACAGGCGCAGCACGCCGAGGCACAGCTGCCAGGGGTTCGGCGCGACGTCGACGATGCCGTGGTCGCGCATGCGGGTGAGGTGCGCGTGGATCCGCGCGGGCTCACCGACCATCACGCGGACGTACCAGGGCCAGGAAACCGGGGGCTCGTTCATCGTTCACGCCTCGAGGAGGTTCGGTTGCGTTGCTTGAGCGCGGAGACCGAGGCGGCGTCGCGCGCGGCCAGCACGTCGAGCATGCGGCCGAGATCCGCCGCGCGCGGATGGCCGAGCCACGCGGCGAGCAGCCGCCAGCCGGCGACGTTCTGCGCTGGCTCGCGATAGATCACGGCGCGCAGCGCGGCGTTGCTGCTGACCACGGCGGTGATCGGGTTGAGACACAGCCGCAGCACCGGGCTGCGGGTCGCGTCGAGCACGGCGGCGAGCACCGCGAGATCCGCGCGCGCGAGGTCGACGAGGTCGGGGCCGGTGGCCGCCATCGCATCGATCGCCACGGTCACCGCGCGCACCGCGGCCGCGGTCGGCACGTGCTCGACGAGGTGCTCGAGCGCGGCGTGCGCGAGGTGGCGGCGCACGCGGAGCAGGTCGGCGGCGATCGGCGGCAGATCGCCGCGCTCGCCCGCGAGCTCGGTGAGCCCGGCGAGCAGATCGGGGCCGCCCGCGTGCACGTAGTCCTGGACGACGTACCCGCTGCCGTGGCGGACGGTGATCAGGCCGGCCGCGTCGAGCATCGCGAGCGCCGAGCGCAGCGTCAGGCGGCTGACCCCGAGCTGCACGGCGAGCTCGCGCTCGGGCGGCAGCTTCTCGCCGGCGACGAGCTCGCCGCGCAGAATCGCGCTGCGGATCGCGTGCTCGCACGCCTGGTGGGCGGGTTCGCGGGGGCGGATCGGCGCGAGGGCCATTGGCTAAGTGATTTATCCAATCACGCGAGCGCTGTCAATCGTGTTCGCGCGCGGCGACCGGCTAGGCTGCGCGGATGTCCCGGATCACCGCCGTCCTCGTCGTGCTCGCGGCCTGCAGCGCGTCACCGAGCGCGCTCGACACGGTCGCCGCGCGCGCCACGAGCGCCCCGAGCCCCCAGCCGTACTGCCACGCGCAGGGCGGCTACGCCGCGTTCCCCTCGCCGCTCGGCACCGCGACCGGCTCGCTCGTGCGGCCCGCGAACACGTTCTCGATCGTCGCGCGCGACCCGGTGACCGGCGACCTCGGCGTCGCGGTGCAGTCGCACTGGTTCTCGGTCGGCACGATGGTGATCTGGGCCGAGCCCGGCGTCGGCGCGGTCGCCACGCAGTCGTTCGTCGAGCCGTCGTACGGCCCCAACGGCCTCGCGCTCATGCGCGACGGCGCGTCCGCGCCCGACGCGATGGCCGCGCTCGTCGCGCGCGATCCACAGGCGGCGGTGCGCCAGCTCGGCTTCGTCGACGCGCAGGGCCGCGCCGCGTCGCACACCGGCACGCGGTGCATCGCGTTCGCGGCGAGCCACGTCGGCGCCGGCTACGCGGTGCAGTCGAACCTGATGGGCACCGATCGCGTGACGCCGGCGATGGCGCGCGCGTTCGAGGACGCCAAGGGCGATCTCGCCGATCGCCTGCTCGCCG
>JAPLLF010000027.1 GCA_026387715.1 Pseudomonadota bacterium | reverse complement strand
GGCGCGCTCGCCGACGCGATCGTGCGCGCGATCGTCGCGCCCCGCGTGCGCGGCCTGCTCGCGCGCTGGACGCGCGGCGCGATCCGCTGGCGGCTGGGCTTCGCCGAGGGTCACAAGCGCGCGATCGTGTGGCGCGTCGCGCGCGACGTGATGGCGGCGGCGCCCGAGCTGGTCAACGATCCGACCGCGACGAGCTGGGACATCCTCGTCGACGACGAGGCCGACGCCCTCGAGCTCGTGCCGCGGCGGGCCGCCGATCCGCGGTTCGCGTGGCGCGTCGCCGACGTGCCGGCGGCCTCGCATCCGACGATCGCGGCCGCGCTCGCGCGCGTGGCGGGCGTGCGCCCGGACGACGGCGTGTGGGATCCGTTCTGCGGCTCGGCCAGCGAGCTCGTCGAGCGCGCGCGCCTCGGGCCATACGCGTGGCTGGTCGGCAGCGATCTCGACGAGCAGGCGCTGGTGGCCGCGCGCGCGAACCTGGCCGCGGCGCACGTCGACGCGACGCTCGCGCTCGCCGATGCCGCCGCGTACGCGTGCCATCCCGCGGCGAGCCTCGTGATCACGAACCCGCCGCTCGGCAGCCGCGTCCAGGTCGACGCGGCGACGCTGCTCGTCGCCTGCCTCCCCAGCATCGTGCGTCAGCTCGGACCCGGCGGACGCCTCGTATGGATCACGCCCGCGACCCGGCGCACGACGCCCGCCGCCGAGGCGCTCGGCCTCGTCCGGACCGTCGATCTCGGCGTCGATCTCGGCGGCGTGCGCGGCCACCTCGAGCGCTGGGAGCTGCCGAGCTCGTGACGGTCGCCCCGGAGCAGACGATCACGCGCGGCGCCCGCTACTACGCACCGCTGGTCGTGCTCGCCGCGATCGCGCTCGCCCCGTTCGCGCTCGTGATGCTCCGCACCCCACCCCCGGCGGACTTCGCCGCGGGCAAGGCGCTGCTCCGCACCGTGTGGATGCTGGTGCCGCTCGTGTGGCTCGGGCAGGTCGCGCTCGTCGGTGGGGTCGCCAGCCTCGTCGCCCGGGCGCCGTCGCAGCTGCGGGCGATCCCGACCGGGTTCGAGGGGCTCGCGCGCGCCTATCTCGCCGCGATCCTGGCGTTCGTCACCGTCGGGATCGGCGCGCTGGCGCTCGGCGTGCCCGGCCTCGTGTTGTTCGTGTTGCTCGCGCCGATCGGGGCGTTCGCGTGGAACGCTCCCGCCGGCCCTGCCCTGACCACCTGTTTGACGCAGGCGCGCGCACGCTGGCGCCGGATCTCACTCACCACGTTCGACCGGCCCAGAACCGATCGATAGCCCCGCGTACCTCCGTGGCGTCGCGCGCGCTCGCCACCCGTGGATCGTCGACGGGCTCGACCCTGGGGCCGAACCACACCGCGCGCCACGCGGGGCCGGCGCCGAGCGCGCCGAGGACGTCCGCCGGATAGGAATCGCCGACGTGCACGCAGCAGGCGTCGGTGGGGTCGACGCCGAGGCGCGCGAGCGCGTGCGCGAAGATCCGCGGATCGGGCTTCGCGATCCCGAACACGCCGCTGTCGACGATCGCCGCGAACGGATCGGCGATCGCGATCTCCTCGAGCAGCTCGCGGATGTGCCCCTCGCTGTTCGACAGCACCGCGACCCGAACCCCGTCGGCGGCGAGCGCACGCGCGAGCGCGACCATCGCCGGGATCGGCTTCCTCCAGAGGTTGTGGCGCGGCTGCTGGGACCAGAGCCACTCGACCAGCTCGGGGACCTGCGCCTGCGAGATCCCCGCCGCGCCGAGCAGCGCGGCCATCAGCTCGCGCCAGGGATGGGCTGCCCCCTCGGCGACCCGGCGATCGTGGACCCGCCAGCCCTCCGTGGCGGCCTGCCCCAGCACCGTGGGCGCCACGGCGATGCCCGCACGCTCCGCGAGCCGGTGGGAGAGGAAGTCAAGGTCGAGCTCGACGAGGGTCTGGCCTGCGTCGAACGTGACGACCGGTGTCGGCATGGATCCCTTGTACCCCAGGGTCCAAGCGCACGGGCTCGCCTGACAGCTCGCCAGCGTACCGCTATACTCGCGGCGATGGCGGAAGCGTCCCTCTCCGGCATGCCGGTTCCCGGTGTGGTGGTTGTCTGGACCGGCGCCCATCCGACGGTGGCCGCGTTCCGCATCCCCGAGACGGGGCTGATCATCGGGCGCGAGCTCCTCGAGCAGACGACCGACGATCGGATCAGCCGGCAGCACGCGCGCGTCACCTGGCGCGACAACCGCTTCGTCGTGACCGATCTCGGGAGCCGCAACGGCACGTACGTCGGCGGCCACGCGCTCATCGATCGCGAGGTCACGGTCACCGCCCCGTCGGTGGTGCGGACGTGAAGCACGGTGTCCGTCGTGCTCGACGACATCCGCAAGTACGAGGGCTCGTCGATCGTCACCGAGCACGACGCGATCATCGGGGCGAGCACCGCGGGGCTGTGGCGCAACCTCGAGCAGCTCGCGGCCGACGGGATCAACGTGTTGCTGCTCGGCGAGCCGGGCACCGGCAAGGGCGGGATGGCGCGCGGCTACGCGCGGATGCGCGGTCGCCCCGAGGTCGTGTTCAACCCGATGATCCAGGCGGTCTCGCTCGAGCGCGTCGTCGGGCCGCAGATCGAGACGCTCATCCTCGAGCAGATCGGCAAGCTCGGGGCCACGAACATGGCGACGCTCGGTCGCCTGATGGCGACCCGCCCGAACCTGCGCTTCGCGACGACCGGCGTGATGCAGCTCGAGCACCTCGGGATCCCCGCGGAGATCGTGACGCGGCTGACCGGCCGGGTCATGCACCTGCCACCGCTCCGCGAGCGCCCCGACGAGCTCGCCTACCTGATCGCCGACGCCGTGCACGGCGCCGAGCCCGGCGTGCAGATCCACTCGACGCTGATCGAGGCGTGCCTGCTGCGCCCGTGGCCTGGCAACGCGCGCGAGCTCGTCAACGAGGTGGCGCGCACGGCCCACTCGGTCGCCGCGCAGGGCAAGAACAACCTCCGCGGCGAGGACCTCGAGACCGACGCCGGTCACCTGATGATCGGCGCGCCGACGCTGAACGCGGCGGTCACGCAGACGGCGGTCAGCAACAAGAAGCGAAAGAAGAATCCGTCGCTCAAGTCCGACGACTGATCCCGTGCATCAGCGGAGGTCGACGATCGCCAGCGGCAGGTGCGGCGAGCTCGACATCACGAGCCTGCCCGTCGCGTCGCGGTTCCCGAACCCGACCACCGCGATCCGTGCGCCGTCGGCCACCAAACCCTCGTAGAACGACAGGATCGTGCGCTGATCCTGGGACTGGAGGCGGGTGAGGTACGCCGCCGCCCCCGGCCGCTCGTCCCTGCCCAGCTTGCGACTGGCGAGGACCGCCGTCGCGCCGTCGATCTCCACGGTCGCCACGCCCGTCCCGTCGTCGAGCTCGAACGTGACGCCCCCCGTGCCGTCGGCGACCTCGACCTTCCCTGAGTCCGAGGTGACGCGGACCCGATAGAACAGGCATGGACGCGTCGACAGCGGTGCCGGCACCGTCCCCGTGACCGCGCGTGCGATGCCCACGAGCCGGCCCACGGTCACCGGCGGGAGGTCGGCGACCGTGAACCGAGGGACCTTGGCCGCCGCCCGGCGCTCCTTGGTCAACACGTACCAGATGGCTCCGCCGACACCCCCACCGACGACCAGGAGCCAGACGAGGTTGGTGAGGACCATCACCGTCGACGACGGCGCAACGCCACGAGCGCGCCGAGGCCGAGCACCAGCGACGACGAGCCGCCGGACGAGCAGCCACCCGTGGCCGCGTCCGGATCGGGCTCGGTCGGATCGGGCGTCGGCGAAGGCATCGAATCGAGCCGCGTGAGCCGTACGGCATCGAACACGAGCTGCACGTTGGTCGTGACGGCCTCGCCGGTGTTGTCACCCAGGTGGAGCGTCTGGTCGGCGCCGGCGGCGAAGTCGAAGTCGCCCAGAGCCTGCCAGCCGTCGACGGCGCTCTGATCGATCGCCACCTCGTGCTCGGTGCCGGCCGCGGTCAGCACGTAGCGCGCCTGCTTGCTCTGCGCGTACGGCGCCGCGGTGTAGACCTCCACGCGGTAGCGCCC
>JAPLLF010000169.1 GCA_026387715.1 Pseudomonadota bacterium | reverse complement strand
GAGCACCTCGGGGCCGCCGATGAAGATCCCGCTGTCGAGCACGCGCGCGATGGCGGCGTCGACGTCGGCGCGCACCATCGCCAGCTCGGCGGCCATGTCGAACAGCGGAACGTTCACGGGCTGCTACACTACCGCGTGTCCGACGCCGCGCTCGTGCTCGTGATCGTTCCGCTGCGCGGGGCGCATCCGCTGCGCATCCCGATCGTCAAGAAGGTCACGACCATCGGCTCGGAGGCGACGGCCGACGTGCGCATCCCGACGGCGCCGGCGCGGTGGGCGGTCGTGCAGCGCGGGGACGACGCGGTGGAGGTCCACATCCCCACGACCGGCGAGGACATGCAGCTCAAGCCGGGCGAGCGGTTCGAGGCCAACGGCATCATGCTCGCGCTCGAGTCGTCGGCGCAGCTGCGGGATCGCGAGCGCGTGATCGAGGAGCTGACCTCCGCCCTCGCGGCGGTCGACTCGCCGGAGCACGCCGTCGAGCTCATGCTCGCGGGCCTGATCGGCGCGGCGGGCGCGGACCTCGGCGCGCTGATCCTCAGCGAGCAGCACGCCCGGGCGTACACGATCGCGGCGGCGCGCGATCGCCACGGGGCGGTGCTGCAGCACGCCGAGGACCTGCTGTCCGACGCCATCGTGCGCGACGTGCTCGGCACCGGCCAGCGCGTCCAGCTCGACGACGTGGCGGTGCACGCGCGCTACGCGACGATCCCCTCGATCGCCGCGCTCCAGATCGGCGCGGCGCTGTGCCTGCCGCTGCGGCTCGACGGTCGGACCCTCGGCGCGGTGTTCCTCGCGCGGCACGATCGCGGCGCGCTCGACGAGCGCGCGCTGACCGAGGTGAGCCTCCTGGCGGCCATCACGGTGCCTTTCCTGGCGCAGCTGCGCCGCGCGCCCCCGCCCGGCATCGACGAGCTGATCGGCGAGTCCGAGGCGGTGCGCGCCTTGCGCACCCACGTGCGCCGCGTCGGCCCGAGCGATCGGAGCCTGCTGCTCCAGGGTCCGTCGGGCTCCGGCAAGGAGCTCGTCGCGCGCGCTCTCCACGCCGCGAGCCCGCGGGCGACCAAGCCGATGATCGCGCTCAACTGCGCGTCGGTCGCGCCGAGCCTGCTCGACGCCGAGCTGTTCGGGTACCGCAAGGGCGCGTTCACCGGGGCGATGACGGATCGCGGCGGGCTCGTCGAGGCGGCGCACGGCTCGACGCTGTTCCTCGACGAGATCCATCAGATGCCGCTGTCGATGCAGCCGACGCTGCTCCACATCATCGAGCACCGCGAGGTGACCCGCCTCGGCGAGGACGTCCCGCGCGCGATCGACGTCCGGCTGATCTGCGCGACCCACGCGGATCTCGAGGTCGAGGTCCGCGCCGGTCGCTCGCGCGCCGCGCTCGTGGCCCGGTTGCGCGAGGTCACGATCGACGTGCCCGCACTCGCCGCTCGTGGCGAGGACGTCGTGTTGCTCGCGTACGTGTTCCTCCGCCAGGTCGAACGCCAGCTCGGCCTGGTGGCCCACACGCTGACCGAGGACGCGGACGCCGCGCTGCGCGCGTACGCGTGGCCGGGCAACGTGCGCGAGCTCAAGACCACGATGCGGCGGGTGGCGATCCTGGCGGACGACAAGCTCGTACGCGCGCGCGACCTGCGCCTCGCGTAGGGGCGTTCTGCCTCGCCGACGGCGCATGGCCCGCGATCGACCGGCGCTGCCGGTATCGAGCGCGCGCCGAGTGATCTAGCTTCGCGCCGTGCGTATCCGGCAGCGACTCAGGTATCGATTCGACAACTACATGGCGCGGGGCGTCGGCGCGCAGATCTTGCTGCTCGCCGCGTTCACGCTCGTGCTCGTGCTCGTGATCGCCGGCGCGGTCGTCGTGTTCGACGTCATCCCGGCGAACGACAAGGGCGAGGCCGACTCGTTCGGCATGGTCGTGTGGAAGTCGCTGATGCACGCCCTCGACGCCGGCACCGTCGCCGGCGACGTCGCGGGGTGGACGTACCTGTTCATCATGCTGGTCGCCGCGATCGGCGGCTTGCTCGTCCTGTCCGCCTTGATCGGCGTGCTCACCCAGGGCTTCGGGCAGATGATCGAGGTCTGGCGGCGCGGACGCAGCGAGGTGATGGAGCAGAACCACACCGTGATCCTCGGCTGGACCCCGAAGATCCCGACCTTGCTCCACGAGTTCGCGGTGGCCAACGAGAACGTGCGCGGCGCGTGCGTGGTGATCCTCGCCGATCGCGACAAGGTCGAGATGGACGCCGAGTGCGCCGTCGCGGTGAAGGGCACCAAGCTCCGCGTCGTCACCCGGCGCGGGAGCCCGATGACGATGGCGGACCTCGGGTTGGTCGGGTTGCCGACCAGCAAGGCGATCGTCGTCCTGTCGCCCGAGACGCACCCGGATGGCTCGTCGATGACCCCGAACGAGTCCGACACCGTCGTGCTCAAGGCGCTGCTCGCGATCTCGAAGGTGGCGCCGGATCGCCGGCTACACCTCGTCGCCGAGCTCTACGACGCGCGCACCGAGTCGGTCGCGCGCATGGTGATCGGCGAGCACGCCGCGCTGCTGCGCGCCTCGCCGCTCGTCAGCCGGCTGCTCGTGCAGACCGGACGCCAGTCGGGCCTGTCGGTCGTCTACACCGAGCTGCTCGACTTCGACGGCGTCGAGATCTACCTGCAGCCGCAGCCCACGCTCGTCGGCAAGACGTTCCGTGACTGCATGCTCGCGTACGACACGTCGTCGGTGATCGGCGTGCTCACCCAGGGCTTCGGG
>JAPLLF010000039.1 GCA_026387715.1 Pseudomonadota bacterium | reverse complement strand
CGAGGCGTGCGCGAGGCGCGCGCGCCCGCACGAGCGCGGCCAGCGCCGGGAGGTCCTGTGCGCGGAGCAGCGGGTTGGTGAACGTCTCGGCGAACACCATGCGGGTGTCGGCGGTGAGCGCGGCCGCGAGCGCCGCGAGATCGCCGTCGTCGACGACCGTGACGGTGGCGCCGACCCGCTTCGCCGACAGCTCGAGGAACGAGCGGGTCTTGTTGTAGACCTGGCGCATCGTCACGACGTGGGCGCCGCGATCGACGAGCGCGTCGGTCACCAGCGCGAAGGCCTGCATCCCGCAGTCGGTCACGATCGCGGCGCGGGCACCCTCGAGCTCCCGGAGCGCCGCGATCAGCGCGGCGGTGCCCTCCGTGCCGTAGCGTGCGTAGAGCTGCGGGAGCTCCGACCACACGCCGTCGCCGCCGACCATGAAGTTGACCTTGCCCTCCTGCCACGCGATCACCTCGGGCGAGCCGCGGAGGTCGCGCTGGATCGTGCGGCGGCCCGGGTGCAGCCACGGCGGATTGGCGTCGAGGCCAGCGTGCAGGGTGCGCGTCGCGTCCGCCATCTCCGCGATCGGCGGGCGCGCCGCCGGGCACGCGCTCGGATCCGTGTAGCGGGAGGTCACTCCGCGACCCCGAACCACAGGGTCTGCTCGACGCGTCCGAGCTCGCGGATCCGCGCGCACAGCGACGCGACCTCGGCATCGCTGGACGGCGAGATCACGAAGCCGTGATGGACCGAGTTGGCCTCGGTGCGGGCCGCGCGGTTCTGCACGCTCAGCCCGGCACGCCGCACGAGGCTGTCGACCCGCCGCGCGAGCCCGGGGTGCGGCTCGCCGCTCACGCGCAGGTAGTGGCGGCGCGACGGTGCAGGCATCACCGCGAGCGGGCGGGGCGCCGGCCACTGCACGGAGTTGTCCTGCGCGAGCTCGATCAGGTCGCCGAGCACCGCGGTCGCCGTCGGGAGCGCGCCGGCACCCTTGCCGAACAGGCTGAGGTCGCCCGACGACGCACACTTGAGGTAGACGGCGTTGTACTCCTCCTCGACCGACGCGAGCAGGTGCCAGTCGGGGAGCAGGAGCGGCTCGACGGCGGCGGTGAGCCCGTCGCCGATCCGGGTCGCGTGCGCGATCAGCCGGATCTTGAAGCCCATCGCCTCCGCGAGATCGCAGTCGGCCGGCCATAGCTCGCCGATGCCGCGCACCGCGAGCTCGTTCGGCGGCACCCACGAGCCGAACGCCCGGTACGCCAGGATCGACAGCTTGGCCGCCGCGTCGTGTCCGCCGATGTCCGCGCTCGGATCTGCCTCGGCGAACCCCTTGCTCTGGGCCTCGGCGATCGCGCGATCGAGCGGCAGCTCGTCCTGCTCCATGCGCGTGATGACGTAGTTGCAGGTGCCGTTGACGATCGCCATCAGCGAGTCGACCTCGTCGGCGCGGTGCGAGAGGTGCCGGATGATCGGGATCGCGGCCGCGGCGGCCGCCTCGCACAGCAGCGGGGTCTCGGTCCGCTGCGCGATCGCGCCGAGCTCGCCGAGCTTGCGCGCGAGCAGCGCCTTGTTCGCGGTGACCACCGGCTTGCCGGCCGCGAGCGCGGCGACGAGCGTCTCCTCGACGAGGTGGCCGCCCGCGACCTCGACGATCACGTCGACCTCGGGATCGGCGACGAGATCGATCGGCCGCGCGACCCGCGGGATCCCCGCCGCGCGGGCGGGGCGCGCCTTGCTCGCGTCGCGGACCGCGAGGCGCGTCACGCGGAACCGCACGCGATAGCGCTCGGCCATCGCGGCCTCCTGCCGCTCGAGCAGCTCGAGCACGCCGCTGCCGACGACGCCGCAGCCGATGAGCCCGATCCGGATCTCGCGGATCGGCCGCGAGCCGACGCCCTCGTAGCGTCGCCGCACCGCGGGCCGGATCTCGGCGAAGAACCCCGAGTCACGGAGCAGCGCGGCGAGCCGATCCTGATCGGCGAGGAACGCGTCGTGGCCGAACTCGCTGTCGAGCTTCCACAGCGCCACGCTCGCGCCCACCGCCTGCAGCTCGCGATACAGCTCGTGCTGGAGCGCGTACGGGAACAGCAGGTCGCCGGGCACGCCGACGACCAGCGTGTCGGCCGTGACCCGCGCCAGCTCGGCCCGCATGCTCGTCGGATCCGTGCCGAAGTGCGAGCGATCGATCGCCTCGCTGAGCATCAGGAACGTGCGCACCGGGAACCGCTCCGCGAACCGCTGGCCGTGGTGATCGAGGTAGGCCGCGACCGGCGGGCGCTCGAGGCCCGGATCGAGGACCCCGAACCGCGTGTCGAGCTCGTCGCGCCCGCGGTACGTCAGCATGCCGAGCTGGCGCGCGCGGATCATGCCGATCGCGACGTCCCCCGTGCGCTGACCGTCGCGCACCAGCTCGCGCTGCAGGTGACGCGTCGCGGTGCCCCAGCCGTCGGGGCGCAACCCGGCGCTGATCGTGACGAGCCGCGCGCACCGCCCGGGGTGGCGCGCCGCGAACGCGATGCCGACGAGGCCGCCCAGGCTCGCGCCGATGAAGGTCGCCGGCGCCGCCCCTCCGATGCCGTCGAGCCACGCCGCGAGCAGATCGGCGAGCCCGAGCGCCGATAGCGGCGGGTACGCGAGCTCCGGATCGTCGAAGCCCTTCCACGTCGAGCCATTGCCCGGCCAGCAAAACGTCAGCACCGTGTGGCGCGACAGATCGACGAGATCATCCGCGCGCAGCGCTGACCACCACGCCGCGGCGCCGCTCGCGGCGTCGCCGAACGGAAACGGCGTCGCGGTGATGCCACCGACGATGATCACGACGGGCGCCGTGCCCAGCGGGCGACCGAGCTGGTAGCCGGCCAGGGCGACGTCGACCAGGACGTGGCCCTCGACCATCATCGTCCCGCGGCCGACGTCGAGCCGGCGTGGCGAGAGATCGGTGAGGGTGGGGTCGGGCGCTATCGCGGACATCTGTCCGGCATCCTGGATCAGCTCCGACCCGAAGGCAAACCGCCGTAGGCTCCCGCCACCGATGAACCCGATCACGCTCTATCAGGCCCCGACCCGTCCGTGGAGCTCGCCGAACCTGTCGCCGTTCTGCGTCAAGCTCGAGTGCTACCTGCGCATGGTCGAGCTCCCGCACACGATCGCGCCGATGAACCGTGGCAAGGCGCCCAAGGGCAAGATCCCGTACGTCGACCTCGGCGACGGCCGGCTGCTGGGGGACTCGCAGCTCATCATCGAGCACCTCGAGAAGACGCTCGTCGCGGCGGGCAAGCCCTCGCTCGACGCGGGCCTGTCGACGACCGAGGCCGCCACCTCCCAGCTCCTCCGGCGTACGCTCGAGGAGGGCACCTACTTCGCCGGCATGTACCTGCGGTGGGCGACCGACGATGGCTATGCGGTGGTCAAGGAGGAGTTCAAGAAGTTCGTCCCCGGCCTCGTGCTGCCGATCATCCGACGCGACATCAAGAAGCGGCTGGTCGGGCAGGGGTCCGGGCGGCACACCCGCGCGGAGATCG
>JAPLLF010000674.1 GCA_026387715.1 Pseudomonadota bacterium | reverse complement strand
AGCTTGCCCGCGAGGGTATGGGCCAGCGCGCGGACCTCGGCGTTCGTCGGATCCTGAGCCTCGAGCCGCTTCGCGATGGCCAGCCCGCTGGCGTACGCGGCGCGCGCCCCGGCCGCGTCGTGCTTCACCTCGAGCGCATCGCCGAGCTTGCCGTGGACGAGCGCGAGGTCGTGCTGCGCCGTGGTGTTCGTCGCATCGCCGTCCACCAGCACCTGGGCGATGGCGAGCGCGGCGCGATAGGCCGCGACCGCACCGTCGGCATCGCGTCGCGACAGGTGCACGTCGCCGACCTTGCGGTGGCTGACCATCACCTCGCCCTGCCGCTCGGTGTTCGTCGGATCGTGGGCGGCGAGCGCCTCCCGGATCCCCTGCGCGGCCTGGTAGTCCGCCAGCGCCGCCGTCGGGTTTGCCTGCGCGAGGAGCGCATCGCCGATGCGATCGTGCGAGCTCGCCACCGCCACCTGTCGCTCGACGTTCGTGGGGTCACCGGCCGCCAGGTGCCCGGCGATGGCCTCCGACGCGCGATACTCCACGAGCGCGGCTTCGGGATGTCCCTGCGCGAGCAGCATGTCGCCGATGGTGTCGCGGCTGTACGCCAACCCTTGCTGCCAGGTCGCGCTCGTCGGGTCGCGCGCGGACAGCGTCTCGCGGATCGCCAGCGCCGAGCGGTACGCCGCCAGCGCGCCCACGGCATCCCCCTGCGCGGCGAGCACCTCACCGACGCTGTCGTGACTGACCGCGAGGTCGCCCTGCTGCTGGGTGTTCGTCGGATCGTTGGCCGCCAGGGCCGTGGCGATCATCAGCGACGCGCGATACGCGACGAGCGCGCCCGCCGTGTCGCCCTGCGCGACGAGCATGTCGCCGACCTGATCGTGGCTGACCGAGACCTCGCGGCGGCGCTTCGCGCTGGTCGGATCGTTGGCCGCCAGGGCCTCGCGGATGCCCAGGGCGCGGCGATAGACCGCGAGCGCCCCCGCCGAATCACCGCGCGCGGCGAGCGCGTCGCCGACCTTGCTCAGGCTGATCGAGAGGTCGCGCTGACGCACGGCGTTCGCCGGCTCGAGCCTGGCCAGCGCGTCGATGATCGCGAGCGAGGCCTGGTACGCCGCGAGGGCGCCCGCGGCGTCGCCTTGCGTGCGCAGCAGATCACCGATGTTGACGCGTGTGACGGACAGCTCGCGCTGCCAGGTCGCGTCGGTCGGATCCTGCGCCGCCAGCCTCGCGGCGATCGTCATCGACGCCTGGTATTCCGCGAGCGCGGCCGTCGTGTCGCCCTCCCGCAGGACGTCCCCGATCTTGTCGTGGCTCGCCGAGACCTCGCGTTGCCGCGCCGGGTCCGTCGGCACGCGCGCGGCGATCGCCTCCCGGATGACCAGCGCCGCCCGGTACGACGCGAGCGCGCCGGGCATGTCGCCCTGGGTCACCAGCACGTCGCCGATCCGATCGTGACAGGCCGCGAGGTCCTGCTGGTAGGTCACGCTCGTCGGATCGGCGGCGGCGAGGCGCGCCGCGATGGTGCGCGCCGCCTGGTACTGCTGGAGCGCTTGCGCGGCGTGCCCTTGTGCTGCCAGCACCTCGCCGAGGCTGCGCCGCGCGACGCCCCGCGCGCGCAGCTCCGGGTCGCTCAGGTTGTCGGCCCGCTGGTCGTAGTGGGCGACGGCTTGCTTCGCCACGTCCTCGAGCACGTCGAGCCGGCCGATCGGCTCGAGCTTGGCGCGCACGTCGCCGAGCATGAACGTCATCAGCGCCTCGGCGTCGTGACGATTCTGCTCGGTGCGCGCCTGCTCGGCGAAGATCCGCTGGAGGCTGATCACGCCGACCACGCCGAGCAGCACCGCCGCCACGGCGGCCACCGCGAGCGCGATCCGATGGCGACCGGTCCAGCGGCGCAGCAGCTGCCAGGCCGAGTAGCGATGGGCGCCGACCAGCTGGCCGGTCTGGAACTTCTTGAGGTCGTCGGCGAGCTCGCGCGCGGTCGGGTAGCGATCGACCGCGCGCCGCGCCATCGCCTTGCTCACGATCGCCACCAGATCGGGCGGCACGCCCGCGGTGCGCGCGTCGATCCCCGGCGGCGGTCCAGCGATCACGGCGTCGAGCACCTCGAGCGAGGTCTTGCCCTGGTACGGCGGCGAACCGGAGAGGACGTGATACAGGAGCGCGCCCAGCGCGTAGACGTCGGACCGCTCGTCGACAACTTCGCCCTGGGCCTGCTCGACCGGCATGTACGCCGGCGTGCCCATCACCGCGCCTGCCATGGTCTCGCCCACGACCGATGGCGCGCGGCGATACGGCCCGACCGTGAGGTCGGGAGCGCCGCTGGCGTCGGTCAGATCCTTGGCCAGGCCCCAGTCGATCACCACGGTCTCGCCGAACTCGCCGACCAGCACGTTGGCGGGCTTGAGGTCGCGGTGGATCACGCGTCGGCTGTGCGCGTAGGCCAGCGCATCCACGGCCGCGATCACGGTGGGCAGCAGCCCGAGCCGCGCGTCGAGCGTCGCCCGCTGCGCGACCACCTTGTCGAGCGACTCGCCGCTGATCAGCTTCATCACGTAGAACGGGGCCCCACCCGGCCACGTCCCCATCTCCAGGAGGCTGACGATCGCGGGGTGCTGCAGCCGTGCGGTGATCCGCGCCTCACGCTCGAACCGCGCGCGGAGCTCGTCCGAACCGAGCAGCAGCTCCTTGATCGCCACCGGCCGATCGAGCCACTGATCGCGCGCCTCCAGGATCCGTCCCATGCCACCTCGGGCGAGCTCGCGATCGACGACGTAACGCGCCTGATCGACGTGCGCGCGCGCCGCTTCCCCCAGCGGCTCGCCCGCGCCACCGGCGCCGCTCACGAGCGTCGCGTCGAGCGCGACCGGCACGCCGGATCGCGGCGGATCGCTCGCGACGGTGTCGTCGCGCGCGCCCACGACGTCGGGGGTGTCGTTCGACCCGGCCACGTCATCCTCCAATCAGCGTGGTCCGCGCGGCATGGATCCTGAGCTCGGCTTGCTCGAGCGCTCGCAACAGCTGGACCCGCGGCAAGCGCGAGCCGGCGCGCTCGTTGAGCTCGTACAGCCACTCGGGCAACCAGCGCCAGAGGAAGCGCGCGGCCAGCGCACCGACCTCGTCCCCGAGCGCCTCCGGCGCGCCGTTGCGCAGCGCATACGACACCTGGTCGACGTCGCGCTGCAGCTCCCAGCGCGCGAGCTGGATGCCCAGCGCGAGCGCGGGCAGCGAGGGCCCCGGCGTGTCGCGTGCGAACAGCCGCGCGAACCTCGCCTGCTCCACCGGATCGGTCCACGCCACCTGCGGTGGCCAGCGCAGGATCTCGTCGGCGAGGTGCTTGCCG
>JAPLLF010000671.1 GCA_026387715.1 Pseudomonadota bacterium | reverse complement strand
GTCCGCTATCCCGGTCACGCGCAAATGTCGCGCCCTGAACGACCACCGGTAAGCCGTGTGCGGGAAATCCGCACGCACGGTTTGAACGGGGGTCTTACTCACAACCGTCGCAAGACGGTAGAAGGTTAGATCTACCAATGACGATCACACTCTATCACCACCCGTTCTCGCGCGCCGCCTCGTCCGTGTGGGCGCTCGAGGAAGTCGGCGAGCCCTACGAGCTGCGCTACGTCGACATGATGGCCGGCGCCCAGAAGGCGCCGGAGATCCTCGCGCTCAACCCGATGGGCAAGCTCCCCATCCTCACCGACGGCGATGCGGTCGTGACCGAGAACGCGGCGATCGCGCTCTACCTCGCCGATCGCTACGCGCCGGGGCGCCTCGCGCCGCGGCTCGACGATCCGCAGCGCGCGACGTACCTGCGCTGGTCGCTGTTCGCGCCGTCGGTGATCGAGCCCGGCGCGTTGGCGAAGGCCTCGGGCTGGGCGTTCAAGCCGGGGCAGGCCGGGTGGGGCGCCTACGAGACCATGCTCACCGCGATGGAGGCCGCGCTCGTCGGGCGCGCGTTCCTGCTCGGCGACACCTTCTCGATGGCCGACGTGATCTTCGGGGGCACGCTGGCTTACATGCTGCGCTTCAACATGGTCGAGCCGCGGCCCGTGTTCACCGCGTACGCCAGCCGGATCGGCGATCGACCCGCCGCGCAGCGGGCGGACGCACGCAACGCCGCGGTGATGGCGGCGCACCAGCTCGTGACCTAGCTCGTGATCGGCATCCTGCCACAGCGTACGCCGACGCCGGTGTCACGGGCGTCGGGCGTGCCGGGGCTGCGGAAGCCCCCGCGGAGGGTCGACGCAATATCGCGAAAGTGGCCGCCGCGGACCGAACGGTGCGTGGTGGGCGTCAGGGCTGCGCAGTCGGTGCACGGGTTGCCGTACGGGCTCGCGTACCAGTCGAGCATCCACTCGTAGACGTTGCCGGCGAGGTCGGCCTGGCCCCACTTGCCGTCGCCGGTGGGTGAATCTCCGCCGACGCGATCGACCGCGCCGTTCGCCGGGGTCACGCAGTTCACCATGCCGTTGTCGTAGTTCGCGTGCGAGCAGTCGATGGTGAGGTCGCTCGCCGGATTCGACCACGGGTACGCGCGCTGGTCGGTGCCGCCGGCCGCGGCGTAGTTCCACTCGGCTTCCGTCGGGAGAAAGCCACCGTCCCACGCGCAGAACGCCATCGCCTCGAACCAGGTGATGCAGTTCATCGGCAAGGCTTCGTTCGCGCCGGGCGTGTCGGTCCATGACTGGGTGATCGCGTTGCAATTCACAGCGGCCACGAGCGTGGTGGTGTCGGCGACGAGGTTCGCGTTGAAGCTCGGGTCCCAGCCGCCCTGGTTCGCCAGGCCGTTCAACGTCCGCGCGCCCGCGCCGGTCGACGGCGGGCTCGACTGCGTCCCCATCCCCGCGGTCACGAACTGCCGGAAGCGGCCGACCGTGACCTCGTACGTGTCGAGCCGGAAGGCGCTCACCGTCGCCGGGTTCGTCATGTCCTTGTACGGCCCACGACTAGGGGACGTACATGTTCGTGCGGAGGAGCTTCGCGCAGCGCTCGAGCGGCCTGGCGAACGCGGCGCGCAGCAGGGCGAACTGCGCCGTCGTCAGCTGCGCGCTGCTCCAGATCAAACCGGTGTCGGCGGCGTAGCTCGTGCGACGGTCGCCGTCGTCCGTCCATGCGAGCTTCGCCTTGGCTTCGCCGCCACCCGTGGAGGTCAGCGCGTTCCACTTCGGCTCCGCGCCGTCGTGGCCGCAGCTCGAGGCGAACGGCTCGCGCGCGCACGTGCCGGTCGTGAAGATCGGATCGAGCTTCACGAGCGCCGCCTGGGCGGTCGTCAGGTCGCGGAGACACGTCGTCGTCCACGCGAGGCTCTCGTCGGCCTCGTCGGGCAGCACGTCGGTCCAGCACGCCTCGAGCACGGGCCGCAGCGCGGCCGCGAACTTCTGGTCGTCGCCCGTGTAGGTCGGGATCCGGTCGACGCCGTCGAGGCCGTCGAGCACGGGCCGCGGCCCAGGCGGCGACTGGTCGTCGGTCGCCGGTGGCGTCGGGCGCTTCGGCTTCACGCCCGCGACGTCGACGCGGAGCTCGGCGCGCACGACGCCGACGTCGACGGCATGATGGAACTCCTCGCGCACCGGCTGCGCGGCCACGTCGGGCGGCGCGCCGTTCTCCGAGTCTTCGTACGGCGAGTGCCACACCTCGAAGCGCGTCGACTCGAGCCCGCGTCGACCGCGATAGCGATGCCCCGAGTGATCGGCGCCGATCGTCGCGGTGTACGTGCGCGCGCCCGCGGCGATCCGGACGGACAGCGCGCCGAACGCATCGGTGTCCTTGAGCTGGCCCGAGCGCTGCTTCGACGCGGGAGCCGGCGCGATCGCGATCGTCACCTTGCCGATCGAGGTCAGCGCCGGCGTGACCTTCGCGAGCCGCGCCTTGCAGCGCTCGCCCCACGGGGTCGCCATCGCCAGGCGCGTGGTCGCGATCAGGACGACGCCGACGAGCACCCGGTTGCGCATCGATCGATGCTAGCGCATCGCTGGCTCAGAAGCGGCCCCACGCGGCGGGGGCTTGCTCGCTCGCCGCGTCGATGGCGCGGTAGCGCGGCGTCCACCAGCTCGTGTGCTGGGCCTCGCTCGTCGAGCCGTATCCGGACTCGTTCCACACGTAGAAGCTGTTGAACGAGTCGGCGGCGTCGTGGAGCACGGCGACGAACAACTCGCCAGGCCCGGAATCAGGCGGGGACACCGGGCGTGCGGTGAACCGCCACTCCCACATCGCGCGCGCGTGGTCCACGTGCACCTTCGGTCGATCGGGGATCAGCTGGTAGTCGCCCGGTGGGAGCGTGACGCGCGCGCCTCGCTCGATGCGGAGCTCGTAGGTGACCCCGGTCCGCCACGCGTACGGCCCGACGTGCTGGCCGACGACGGGGTTCTGGATCTTCTCGAGATCGGCGCGATCGTCCTCCTTCTCGTAGTCGGCGGTGCCGCCGCCGCGATCGACGAGGCCGCCCCAGTTGACCTGGTGCTTGCGGGTCCCGTTGGGCCCATCGACGTCCTGGAGGCCGCCGTGCGCCCAGGTGTCGTTGTTGAAGTCGACCTGGAGCGCGAAGAAGTTCAGGCCGACGGGCGCGGCCCGATCGACCACGACGCGGACGCTCGCGGCGACCATCGTCCGTGGCGTCTCGAACGAGATGTGGGTGTGTGCGTCCGCTTCGCCGCCGCCGATCGCGAACATCGGTGGCGTCGGGACGCTGCGCTCGGGCTCGACCGCAGGTGCCTCGGGCTCGACCGCCGGTGCGCTCGCGGTCGGCGGGCTGGCCTGTGGGGTCGTGGCCGGGGGCTGCATCGGGTCGCAGCCGACGACGAGGAGCGCTCCGAGCAACGTGGTGGTGCGACGGCAGATCATGGACCAGTCTACCGTCAGGTCGCGTCGTCGTCGCCGTCCACGGGCGCGACGTCGGCGTCGGGGCACCCGTCGGTGTCGTCGACCCCGTCGAGGTCCTCCGGCACCGTTGGGCAGCGGTCGGCGGGGTCGGCGATCCCGTCGCCATCGTTGTCCCGATCGGGACATCCGTCGGCGTCCTGGAATCCGTCGCGATCCTCGGCGACCGTCGGGCAGCGATCGACGATGTCCCCGATCCCGTCGCCGTCGCCGTCGGTCACGCGCGCCGCCTCGGCCGCGGCGCGGGCATCGACGCGATCGATCGCGAGCAGCGCGGCGAGGTTCTGGCGCGCGGCCGTCCACCACGTCGCGCTCGCCACGGCCCGCCGATAGGCCCGCAGCGCGGCGCCGAGGTTGCCGGCGCGGACCTGCGCGTCGCCCTCGCGCGCGAGCGCGTGCGCGACCGGATCGAGCGCCGCGGGATCGCGCGTCGCGGCGGCGCGCTCCATCACGGCGCGATCGGGCGCGAGCTCGGCCGCGGGGAGCACGCGGACCGCGTGCGCGTACAGCGCGAGCGCGGTCGAGACGTGCCCGCGCTGGAGCGCCGCGCGCGCGTGCGGCCCGAGGCGCCTCAGCGCCGCGAGCGCGGGCTCGGAGGTCGGCGAATGCGCGGCCTGCCACGCCGCGGTGACGATCATCTCGCGGGCACCGGCGAGGATCGGGTGATCGGGAACGCCATACGCGTCGAACCAGGCCGTGGTGCGCGCGAGCGCGGCTTCCGGGTCGGCGCTCGCCTCGTCGAGCGCGACGCCGAGCTCGTGCAGCGGCCCGGCCAGGGCGGGTTCGGCGAGCGCGCCGGCGAGCGACGGCGGCCGGACCAGATCCAGCGCGCGGGCGACGAGTCCGTCCGCAACCAGCGACGCGACGAGGACCGCGCGCAGCCTCGGCGCGCCGGGCGCGTCGGCGCTCAGGCGATCGTACTTCCACCGGACGTAGGCGCGGCCCTCGGTGGCGCGACCGGCCGCGATCTCGGCTTCGCCCAGCAGCACCCACGCCGCGGGATCCGTGGCCGGATCGCGCTCGACGAGCGCGCGCATCAGCGCCACGGCGCGGGGGTGGTCGCCACGCGCGTGCGCGGCCGTCGCCTCGGCTAGCTCGCTCGCCGTGCGGGTGTCGTCGTGCGCCGACCGCCCGAGGTTCTCGCGATCGCGATACCAGGGCTGGCAGGCGGCGAGGGACAGCGCCGCGACGACGAGCAGGACGCTGGAGGGGCGGGATCCAATCCGCATGTTCACCTGCACTTCGTCGCGGCGATGGCCTGCGTCTCGAGCTGCTGTTGCAGCCTGGTCACGTAGGTCTGGAAGAACGCGCCCGCCTGCTGGGCGCGCTCGATGGCGTTCTTGAGGTCGGCGTCGATCGCCTTGCCGGCCCACGCCTTGGCCTGGCTCGTCGCCTTGTCGATCACGAGCGCGAGGCACGCGTGGACCGCCGCGTCGCGCTGCTCGCCGCACGCCAGCAGCGCGCGGAGGAACCGGTCGAACTCCTTGGCGTCC
>JAPLLF010001266.1 GCA_026387715.1 Pseudomonadota bacterium | reverse complement strand
CTCGAACTACAACTACCTGCCGCGACCGGCCGTCGTGGCGGCGCGATCGACGTCCGGCATCAAGCCGACGCAGCTCAAGGTCACGAAGCTGTCGAGCGGCAACGTCCATCGCGTCGCGATCTTCGACGATGTCGAGGGGCGTCCCGTCGCCCTCGGCGTCGGCAGCTCGTGCTTCGCGACGAGCGACGGCAAGAAGTTCCATCGCCGCGCGAGCGCCACTGGCACGGCGTACGGCGTGTTCGCGGTCGACGGCGTGGTGTTTGCGATGGGGGGAGCCTTCGCCGCGTCGTCGGACGTCGGCGCCAGCTGGCGGTCGCCGAAGCCGCCGTACAGCGGCAACCTCTTCACGATGTTTCGTGACTCGACCGGGCTGTACTGGCTCGGTTGTGACCAGGGCAAGGTGTTCACGTCGGAGCGCCCGGATCGCGGCTGGAGGCCGGCGAAGTTCTCGCTGCCCGGCAAGGTGATGGCGTTCGCCGAGATCGACGGCAAGATCTTCGTCGTCGGCGCTGGATGTGGGGTGTGGAACGGCACGAAGTTCGCCCCGCTCAAGGGCACCACGAAGAAGCAGGTCATCACGCGGATCGCCGTCGGTCCCAGCGGTGGCCTCGCGCTCGTCGGCGACGGGGGCGTCGCGTATCGCTCGAAGGACGGCGGCAAGTCGTTCACGAAGGTGAAGTCCGGGGTGACCTGCGATCTCGAGGATCTCGCGTGGGTCGCGGGCTCGTTGTTCGCAGTCGGCGGCGATTGGAACGAGGGCGTGGTGATCCGCTCCGACGACGAGGGCGCGTCGTGGAAGCGGGCCCCGTTCAAGGTGGCCGACAAGCTGTGGGGGATCGCCAGCTGGGGTGACGGCGCGTTCCTCGGCGGCGAGGGCGGGCTGTACACGATGAAGGCGGCCGGCGACCCGTACTGGCGCGGCGCCGAGGATCGCTTCGAGCCCGAGCCGCCGAAGGTCGATCCCGAGTTCACGCCGCACGCGGCGCGCAGCGGCAAGTCACGCGAAGCCGACTTCACGAGGTTGTTCGCGGCGGCGGTCGCCACCCACGCCAAGCTCCCGAGACCGCGGATCAGCCATCCGCTCGATGCGAACGCGAAGCTCGCCGCCGCCGTCGACGAGGGGGTCGAGGGCGCGGAGGTGGTGTACTCCGATTGGCTCCAGGAGTCCGGCGATCCGCGCGGCGAGCTCGCGCAGGTCCAGATCCACCTCGCGCACCAGCCGAAGGACAAGGAGCTCAAGAAGGCCGAGCGCGCGCTCCTCAAGAAGCACGCGGAGGCGCTCCTCGGCAAGCTCGCCGACGTCGACGACCTGATCGAGCTCGAATGGACGGCCGGCTTCATCACGAAGGCGCGCCTCGCGATGACCTATGCCCGGGACGAGGAGTTCGGGGACGCTGACGACGACGATGAGAAGGTCGAGTCGATCAAGCTCGAGAAGGTGCTCGGGTGGTTGCTCGCCTCGCCGAGCGCGCGGTTCCTCCGCGAGCTCACGATCGGCATCGTGCAGTTTGTTGACAACACCTACGCGGGGATCGCGAAGGAGCTCGGCAAGCATCAGCTCCCGGCCCTGCGGTCGTTGTTTCTCGGGGACTTCACGTACGAGGAGACCGAGCTCAACTGGAGCGACCTCGGGAACGTCGAGCCGATCTACGCGGCGGTCCCGAACCTCGAGAAGCTCGTGCTCCGCTCGGGGTCGATGAAGCTCGGCACGATCGTCCTCCCGCACCTCGAGCACTTCGAGGTGATCACGGGCGGCATGGACGCGAAGGCGGCGAGGGCGATCGCCGCCGCGGTGTGGCCGAGCCTGGAGAAGTTGTCGATCCAGATCGGCCCCGAGTCCGACGGCGCGTCGCCGAAGGTCAAGGATCTCCAGCCGATCCTCGACGGCGGCACGCTGCCGCGCCTGACCCACCTCGGGATCGCGAACTTCAACGAGACCGACCAGCTCGTCGAGGTGCTCGCGAGCTCGAAGCTGCTCCCCCAGCTCGCCGAGCTCGATCTCAGCATGGGCACGCTCGCCGACGAGCACGTCGCGAAGCTGTTCGCGAGGCAGAAGGCGTTCGCGCACCTGACGAAGATCGACGTCCACGATAACTATCTGACGAACGCCAGTCGCACGTTGCTTGCGAAGGCGAACCTCGTTGTCAACTTCGGCAAGCAGCGCGAAGATGACGGCGACGATCGCGTGGCCTCCGCCTACGAGTGATGCTCCGACCGCACTCGCCACCGTCCGTGAAGCAGTTCCGGGGACACGATGTCGATCGCGTGTTCCTCGCAGGCGAGCTCGTGTTCTCGGCGACCGGGAACACGTATCAGGTCCACGTGTGGCCGACGCTCGCCGCGAAGGGCAAGCCCCGCGTGGGCGTGGGCGACCTCATGGTGGTCGCGGCGGATGGCACGCGGATCGCGATCGCGAGCTGTACGGACGAGGTCGTCGAGGTGCGCGACGTCGCGTCCGAGAAGCTGCTGTTCACGCTGCCCGTGAGTGCGACGTCGATGGCGTTCTCGCCCGACGGCAAGCGGCTCGCGATCGGCGTGTTCGAGGGCTTCCGTCTCTACGACCTCGCGACCCGGAAGGTGCTGCATTCGTTTCGCGATCCGGCCTGGAGGATCGTGCCGTCGATCGCCTACGCGCCCGACGGCGCGCGGATCGCGACGCGCAGCTACGACGACGTGTCGATCTGGGACACCACCACCGGCAAGCGCGTCGGGCACATCGAGGTCAACGACGATCCCGAGCCCGTCGCGTTCCTCCCCGACGGCAGCCTGGTCACCGCCGTGGACGAATCGACGCTCGGCCTGTGGAAGCCGCGGGGCTGGGCCAAGCCCGCGCGCACCGCGGCGAAGCGGAAGCTGCTGGGTGGGATCGCGGCCCTGGCCGACGGCACGTTCGTCACGAACGGCCGCGATGACGGCGTGCGCAAGTGGACCGCGACGCTCGAGCCGAAGGTGATCGCGAAGGCGAGCTGGCAGGCGAACGGGATCGCGATCAGCGGGGACGGCCGCCGGCTCGTCGCGGCGGTCAGCGACTCGATCCTGGTATGGAGCGAGGCCGCCGTGCGCTCGTCGAAGCGCGTGACGGCGATCGCGCCCGAGGTCGCGACGCAGATCAAGGGGGCGCGAACGATCGACGTCACGACGGCGAAGCAACTGGCCGCGTGGATCGCGAAGACGAGCTGGCTCGCGAACGTCGGCAAGCCGTTCGTGGCCAAGGACGCCTCGCGCCTCGCGAGCCTCGCCGCGTGGAAGGGGCCGGATCAGCCCACGAACGAAGCGATCTTCACGCTGCCGCACGAGCTCGTCGAGGACGCGACGCTGGCGGCGACGCAGACGGGCAAGAAGTCGGTGATCTCGACCGGCGCGAAGGCGTACCGGACCGTGTTCGCACGCGCCCGCAAGGCGGTGCCGTTCCCCGACGACGCCGACATCTCCGATCCGCCGAACGCGGCGGTGCTGTCGGCGGCGACCACGGCGCAGGCGGCCGCGATGTGGCTCGCGCTTGGCTGGAAGCTCCCGGCCGATCTGATGACGCTCCTCGCGTGGTACGGCGACGGGCGCTGGCCGTGCGGCTTCACGACGCCAGCGAAGCGGGGCGGCACCCCGCTGGCGGTCATCTGATGTCGGCCGGGATCGGACCCGAGCGTCGCGTCGGGGGATCGAGGGGCTCGGTGTCGTCAGGTTGACGGGTGGCGTAGCCCGTCCCGAGTTGCATGCAAACGTGTCCGGTCATCGTCGGCGAGTCGCTCGCGATCACGGTGCGCCAGACGTCCGCGTCGGCGTGACCCTGTCCACGAACGAGCGAGTAGGAGCCCGGCTCGAGGGTCTCGGAATCGAGGGGGTGATATTCGAGGCGCAGCCAGTCCATCCCGAGGGCCCCGTTGATCGGGTACTCGGCAGCCAGCGCGTGCCGCCAGGTGATGTTGAGCGCGGCGTCGAGCTCGAACACCGCGTCTGCTGTGGCCACGAACAGGATCTCGCCCCTGTCGCTGGGCGCGAGGACCCGAACGCCGGCGATCTCCACGGGGAACGATGGCACGGTCGACGCCCCCATCGTCGTGTCGATCATCTCCATCCCATGGGTGTCGGCGTCGTAGGCCAGTAGCTGCAGCGCGGCACCGAACCAGAACGCAGCGATGTAGGACGTCGCTGCGCGATCGGCGGGCGCCTCCCACACCTGCTGGACCGCGCCGGTCGCTGCGTCGACATGGATGACGAACTCCCGCGTCGACGCATGCGGGAGCACGTGGGCGAAAACGAACAGCGATCCGATGCTGTCGCTCGCGACGTAGACGTCGGTGATCCGCTGGCTGATCAGATCGTGGACGGGACCAAGGGTGCCATCCTCGGACAGCGTGCGGTGGTGCAGCAAGGGATCGACGGTCGGGCCTGCACCGAGCCAGAGCAGCTGATAGTCGTTGCCGTCGAAGATGACCTTGCGCGCCGACGACATGGCTGCGATCGGCACCACGAGCGTGACGCCATCGTGCGAGAGCGCGACCGTGAAGGGCTCCTGGCGCAGGCCATCGTCGACGGAATCGATCCACAACGACGAGCTCGTGCCGACTGCTGCAGGTGCCTCGAACTGCAGCGGGATATCCAGATCCGCGCCGGGGTTCCCATCGCCCATCACGAGGGCACGATGGAGCGTTCCAAGCTCGGATTTCCACGCCACCGCGACGGAGTCTCGACCGCTCAGCACGGTCGGGGAGTTCGCCCGCTCGTGCGAGTACAGGTAGTCGTGACACGACTCGGTGGTGCACGCTGCCCACAGGCTCATCGATATCAGGATCAGCAACGCGCGCATCGGGAGCTTCACCCTACACACCCCCCTCCGCTTGGGACGGACGATCACGCGAAGCTCACCTTCCTGCAGGTTCCGGATCGGTCAGGGCGGAGGAACAGGGACTCGCAATCGGGCAATGCCAGCAGATCGTCGCGTCAGCGAAAACTACCCGAGTCGAGGAGCGCGAGCAGGACGAGGGTCTTCACGGCTGCACCGGCGTGGGCCCGTCGACGGGCACCGGAACTGGTGTCGTCGGCGTCAGGCAACGGAGGATCGCCACGTCGGTGAGGAAGGCGGTTCGATGTCGCTCGGGGCTCAAGACGAGCACTTTCGGGCTGATCTCCTT
>JAPLLF010000485.1 GCA_026387715.1 Pseudomonadota bacterium | reverse complement strand
CTCGGCTGCCGAGCTGATGTCGCGCAGGGGGTCGAGGACGAGCAGATCGATCGGCCCGAACTGGCGACACGACGCCACGATCCGGGCGAGGTCGGCATCGCGGGTGACGTCGAGGAACTCGCCGCGGGGCTGGACCGACAGCCGGCCCGGTTCCAGCGTGCGACCGGCGCCCACGAGCAGCGCGCGGACGCGGTTCCGCACCTGCTTGGGCAGATCTTCGGCGTAGAAGTACGCCACGCGACCGGGCGCCGCTTGGAACTCGCCGCACGCCTTCGTGCCGGTCGCGACCGCTACCGCGAGCTCGGTGGCGAGCCACGTCTTGGACGCCTTCGGCTCGGCGCCGATCGTCGTGATGCCCCCGCGGGTGACAAGCCCGGTCACCAACCACGGGGTCTCGGTGAACTGGCGATCGAGCAGCCCGACGGCATCCTCGAACAGGGGCGCATGGGTCGCCCCGCCCTTCGTGGTGCCGAGCGCCTGGCAGACGTCCGCCAGCGCGAGGGCCAGCGCGTGCGGCCACGTGCCCGGCTCTGGGGGGGGCGTGGTGTCCGTCGCGCTGTTGATCGAGGCGAGGAACTCAGCCCCCTTGCTGCTTGGAGCCGAGGACATGGGATCTCCCGTGGGGTCGTCGACGAGCAGGTAGCCGCGCTCGCGGGTGGACTTCGCGGCGACGTCCGCCAGCTTGTGATCGATCTCGCGCGCCGACCACGGCGGGTCACAGCGCGGGTTGAACTCGTCGACGATCAGCCGCTCGGTGTCGCTCACCGACAGGTCGAAGCCGATCATGACCGTCGCGACGGCGTGAAACAGGGCGTCGTGGCCGTGGCTGCCCGACACCGACGCGGGGAGCGTGGCGAGGTACTTCGACGCGCGCCGATACCGTTGATCGTCGCTCGGCGAGCTCGTCGCCGGAACCGAACGAAGCAACGGCGCTGGCGTCGGGATCGGCCGCGCGAGCACGGCCTCGACGTCGAGCGGCTCGCCAGCGTGTTCGACGAAGTAGTAGCCGGCGTCGCTCGGCCTCGACGGGAGGAAGTAGATCCGCGACGCGTCGCGCGCGGCCTTGTCGGCCGGGACATCGAGCAGGTCGACCGCGGACGTCCAGAACCGCGCCCACTCGCTGGCGAGCACGGGACGCGACAGGGCGATCACGAGACGAACGCGACGATCGCCCGGCCGATCGCGGTGGCTGGCGTGCACGAGACATCGGAGCTTCGACAGCCGGCTGTTGATTGCGTCGAGCCGGTCGTCGGTCGTGTGATCGACGTCAAGCGCGAGCAGCGAGACCGCTTCGACGTTGCCCGCGGCCCGCGTCGCGCCCGTCGGGTAGATCGACGGTCCCCAAAGCGCGGTGTACTTCCATCGACACTCGCCGGGCTTGCCGTCCCGCATGTGCTCGCCAAGCCCGCACGTCTCGACGGTGCACGCGGCAACCATCGGCGCGGCGAGCATCTCGACGAGCGCACGCCACGGGTGGGTGGCCATCGTGGGCACGTTGTCTCGTGCGCCGGTGAACGTGCTGATCGCGAATGCGTTCACGGTGACACCTCCCCGCCCGGTGCGGTCGTGTTGAAGGCTGCGAGCCCGCGCCCGATCAGCTCGCTGGCCTCGCCAGCGGACAGCCGGCGAACGTGCACGTGCCCGTGCCGACGGAGCCAGCGGGCTTGCTTCAGCGAGAAGAGCCCGCGAGCGCGACGAGCGGCGAGCCCCGACAGCCAGCGGCCCGCCTCGCCGCGCGACAGCCGCGTGGGCAGCTTCGCGAGCCCGAGATCCTCGAGGGCCTTCCGTTGCGCCGTGGTCGCCAGGTCGGCGGACCAGTTCAGGTCGATCGGCAACTCGCCGGCGAGGTCGCCGACGAACGGATCGATCTCGGTCGCCGTGTAGCTGACGATCGCCAGGCGGTCGGCCTCGACGACCTGCGCGGACGCGAACTCGATCGCCGCGTTGACATCGATCACGCCAGCCGCGAGCAACGCGTCGATCTCGGCGCGCACCTCGTCGGACAGCGCGTCATCGCCCGCGAGACAGTCGGCGGGACCGATCAGCCGATGGCGGCCCGCGCTGCCGGTGAAGTCGAGCACGAGGCAATCGGCCTTGCCGGGGGCGCGCCGCGTCCCACGGCCGATCATCTGCGCGTAGAGTGCGCGGGACTTCGTCGGCCTCGCGATGGCGACGCACGCCACGGCGGGCGAGTCGAAGCCTTCGACGAACAACGCGCAGTTAGCGAGCACCTGGAACGCGCCCGACTCGAAGTCGCGAAGCGTCGCCCGGCGCTCGTCTGTCGACGCGGTACCGTCGATCGCGCGAGCCATCCCCGGACGGGTGACGTTGAGCGCGTCGGCGAGCGCGTGGGCGTGATCGACATCGACCGCGAAGGCGATCGTGCGGCGCGCGCCGGCGAGCTCGGCCAGCGCCTTCGCGACGCCGCGGACGGCCGCGGGTGCGTTCATGACGGTCGCGAGCTGGCGACGATCGAGGTCACCGGCCGCGGTGCGCACGTGCTCGAGCTCGATCGCGTCGATCACGACGCGGCGCGCGACGATCGGCGACAGCACGCCATCGGCGATGGCTTCGAGCAGATCGTAACGAAAGGCGACGGTCTCGAATGCCTTTGCCGTCGAGCCGATCGGGCGTCGCCGTCACGCCGAGCACGCGAGCGGTCGTGAAGTACGCGAGGATCGCGCGGTAGCCGGGCGCGACCGCGTGGTGGGCCTCGTCGACGATCACCAGCGCGAACGCATCGAACGCGAACGCGGCGAGCCGCTTGCCGCGCAACGTCTGCACGGACGCGATGACGACCGACGCGTTGCCGGCGTAGCTCGCGGCTTTCTCGATGCCCGGCGTCAGCCCGGCCGCGCGTAGCTTGTCGTCGGCTTGCTGGATCAGCTCGTCGCGGTGCACGACGATCAGCACGCGACCACCGCGATCGACCGTGCGTCGCGCGACGTCGGAAAACGTGATCGTCTTGCCGGTGCCCGTCGCCTGCACGAGCAGCGTCGAGCGGCAGCCCGCGCGGAACTGCTCGCGGATCGCAGCCACGGCAGCGACCTGGTAGGGACGAAGCACGACCGCCACTACTACGGATCCCGCGGGTCGCGGATCGGCGCGCCAGGTGGAGGGAGCTTCGACATGCAGCCGAACTGCTCGGAGCGGAGCTGGCGAAGATGTCCGGTGATCGCACCGACCAAGCGATCGACGTCATCGGGATCCATCCGTTCCATCGCCGCGAAGCCCGCGCGGAACTGCTCGGCGAGCTCGGCCGGCGTCTTCACTTCGACACCGCCACGGTCCGCGCCGCGAGCCAGGCGTCGAGGGCGTCGAGATCGAGCAGCACCAGCCTCGGGCCGACGCGGATGTGCGGGACGGTCTTCAGGCAGACCATCGATCGGAGCGTGCCCTCCGGGATGCCCGTGTACTGCGCGGCCTCCTTGTACCGAACTCGACGCGCGGTCATCGTGCACCGCCACGGCGTCGCTCGCCGAGCACGCGCTCGACTTGCCGAGGGTCGTAGCGCCGCTGCCGGCTACCAGCGAGCCGGATTGGTTTGAGGCTAGCGTCGAGCTGGCGGATTCGTTCGGCGCACAGTCCGAGGACGCGAGCGACGTCCGCCGTGGTCATCGTATGTCGATCGATCATTAACCTAGGGAACTACGGACGTTCCCAAGGGGACGATTTGCGCGAGGCCAGCTAGGCGTTGTGTGTCAGCCGTCGCACGAGGATGTGTGCGATGCGCTCTGCAACGTAAAGTCGTTCGCGGGGCAGCTCACGCGCCTCCTCCAGTTCCTCTCGCCAAGCCTTCCAATCCGCCTTGGTTAGATTCGCGGTCGGCCTGACCACCTCGTCGAGGATGGCGGAAGTAAGGGCCTCGATCTGCCGCAACTAGCACCGATACGTCGTCGACTTTGACTTGCCGCACTCCGCGCACAGCCCGGCATCGCGACGCCCGGCGCGGATTGCCTGCATCGACTGCTTTCCGCGGCCTCGCTGGTCGTCGCGATGGGGCTCACAGAGCTGGAACCCATCAGCGGCCAGCGACTCGCACCCGGAATAGGTACACGTGCCCGCCAGCTTGCGCACGTAGTAGTTGGCGACGTTCGTGGCCACGTAGTCCCCAGTCCGCCCCAGGTCGAAGAACACCGGGCCGGCCGCGCTGGGGAGCAGCGGCCACGTCGCGAGGATCAGTCGCGACGCTGCCCGGTAGGACGACTCTACTCGATGACTCCGACACTTCGAGATAGCGGTTGTCCGCAACGTTGTGAGCAACCCGACGACGAGAGCACGCCCAAGCTCGTCGTCCTCGTCGTCCTCGTCGTCGTACGCAGCTACGCTCACAGCTACGCTCACCCGCGACGCCTCGAGCTGCCGCCGTTGTGCGCAACCTTGTGCGCAACTCACCGACGAGGGGCGTTCGTCGAACGCATTCACACTCACTGTCACACTCACCCGGTCGTCGACGTCGTCGACGTCGGACGCTGTGACACTCGCTGTGACACTCAACTGCGACCCGCCGCAACGACGCCGCAACGACGCCGCAACGACGCTCACGCGGCCGGGCCCCCGTGCAGTCACGCTCAGCGTCACGCTCAGTTGTCCGCAGGCCTGTGAGCAGTCGCGGCGGCCTGCGTCCCTTGCGGATCTGTTCCGATCTGGCGACGGGAGGGATACGGCGACGATTCGACGAGTGTCAGCGTCGGGAGATCTTCCAGGTCACGAGAACAATCAGGTCTAGTGCATTCTCTGGAACGGGTGTAGCGTGTCCGCCATGATCAAGAAGATCGAACGGAAGGGCGGGGCGCGCTGGCAGGTCTACGGCCGGCGCAACGGCCAGAAGGTCTACGTCTCGACGCACGAGACCAAGCGTGCCGCGACCGCGGCCGACGAGGCGCACCGGGTCATGCAGCGCCAGATCGCGGACGGCGAGTTGCCTGCCGAGATCGACGGCAAGCGGCTGCTTGGGACAAGCCTCGACGCGTGGCTCGTCGCGATCGAAAAGCAGCGCTCGCATGAGGCGTACGAGTCGCGTGTCCGCCTCTACGTCAAGCCGACGCTCGCCGAGCTGCCGATCGCCAAGGTCACGGCGGAGCGGCTCAAGAAGCTCTGCGGCGAGCTCGCCGCGCGCAAGCTCGCCCGGGGCACCATCGACGGCGTACTCGCGTGCCTCGGCACCGCCTGGACGTTCTTCGCAGCAAGCGGGTGGGTGCCGAGGAACTCGAGCCCGGTGCCGGACGTCAAGCTCAAGGGGCTGGTGGTCGACAAGGTGAAGCCGTCGATCGAGTGGATCCCGAACACGCCAGACGTCACCAGGCTGCTCGCCGCGTGTCGCCCGAACATCCGCAACCTGTGCGCGGTGCTCGTCGGGACGGGGATGCGGCTCGACGAGGCGCTGCATCTACGCTGGATCGACGTCGATCTGGAACATCGCCAGATCACGATCTCGCAGGGGCGGAAGGGTCCCCCGAAGTCGGGCAAGCCGCGCACGATTCCGATCCTTGACGCGGCAGTGCTCGCCCTACTCCGGGAGATGAAGATCGCGGCTGGCACGGACACGTTGCTCTGGCCTGGCGCGAGCCGTGACAAGGACGGGCGTCAGCGACCCCGCGACCAGTCGGCGGTGTCGCGTCCGTTCAAGCTCGCGGTGAAGCGCGCGGGGATGCCGTCGACGATCCATCTGCACTGCCTGAGGCACACGTTCGCGGGCCTCTACCTGACAGCGGGCGGGGATATCTACCGCCTGCGGAACCTGCTCGGGCACTCCTCCGTGAAGATCACTGAGGGCACCTACGGGCACCTCGCGATGGGTGCGTTCGCGAGCGACTACGGCCGCGTCACGATCGCGATGCCCAGCGAGACCGAAGGAAAGCTCATCCCGTTTCCAACGCTGGGAACGTCTACAACGCCGTGAACGGTAGACAGACGGGATACGGAGCTGATTCAGTCGTGTAACCAGATGCAATCAAAGAAGATTGCAGGTCATCACTAAAAAATCTCCTTCTCGTGCGAAAGATAACGGCGCGCCCGTCGGTGGGCGACCTCGTTAGCGAGACGTTGCTCGGGCCAGATCGATGGTGGGGTCTCGAGGACGATCTTGAGCTGTTCGTGGAACAGCTTCTGGTCGTTGGTCTGCTTGCCGACGCGATACGCGTACAGCGTGCGCGCGAGCAACATCTTGTTGTCCGTGAGCTGCAGCGCCATCTGGAAGTGCTTCGCCGCTTCGTCGGGCTTGCCGCCGAGCTGCGGGGAGACCGCGCTGTTCACCATGCCGAGCGCGATGTGCGGCAGCGCCGCGTACACCTGGTTCCTCGGCTTGCTGGCGGCGTCCCACTCGAGGATGCGATTCATCATCAGCTTGACCGTGCCGAGATACGAGATCATCTCGACGCGGTTCAGGTTGTGATTGACCATCGACCCGAGCGCGAGGCCGGCCCACATGACCCAGTTGCGCTGGCCCGCGCTGGTGTCCTTGAGGAGCTTGGTGACGGTGTCCGTGTCGGCGAAGATCTCGCGCTTCCAGCGGTCGCCGAGCTGGGTGAGCGCGAAGTTGAGGCAACGCGAGAAGATGTGGGTGGCGCGGGTGTTGTGATACGCGACCTGCTCGCTGTTCTTGGCGAACACCGCGACCTCCCAGTCGTCCTCGACGAACCCGGTGCCGTACTGACAGTACCCCTCGGTGAGGAGCGAGATCAGCTTCGTGTTCTCGGGATCGACGATCCAGAACCCTTCGATGGTCTTGAGCGTTCCTGGGATCGCATCGTAGGCGAGCTGGTAGTCGGCTTCTTGCTGCACCGATGGCTGCGCACGAACGAGCACCTTGGCGGTCGTGTTCACGGTGAACTGGCCTAGATCACAGGCTGAGATAGTGGCCGCTGCGAGGGCCGCAACGAGGACAAAGCTATGGCGCATGACCGGCGAATTCCCCTTCGACGAAGTCCGAAGACGTGCATTCACCCAGCTCGGGTGAATCGTCAGGACGCTAAGTCAGCGAAAGGCGAGAGTCAATCGAGACCCACGCCGTGTACAGTCGGCGCATGCCCAGGGCATGTGGGCCTGGTGTGACCACCAGGTGGATCTGGCTCGTCGCGCTGTTCGCACAGGCGTGCGAGGCCAACCCCGAGCGGCTTCACCGGCGCCGCGATCCAGGCGCGCTGGTGGTGGCCCAGGCGACCGGGGCGATCTCGCTCGAGCCCGTGCGCGTCACCGACAACGAGTCGATCGAGGCCGGCACGCTGCTCTACGAGGGGCTCGTTCACTGGAAGCCCGGGACCACCGACATCGAGCCAGGACTCGCGACCGCGTGGAAGACGTCCCCCGACGGGCGGACGTGGACGTTCACGCTGCGCGACCACGTCGTGTTCCACGACGGCACCGCCTGCGATGCGGCCGCGGTCGTGTTCTCGTTCGAGCGGGTCATCGATCCGAAGCACCCGCAGTACATCGCGGGCCCGATCGACGGCACGTACTGGCGGCTGCTGTTCAAGGACGTCACCCGGATCGTCGCGATCGACGCCGCGACCGTGCAGATCGAGACCGCGCGGCCCTACGCGCCGCTCCTGGGCGAGCTCGCGATGTTCCCGATCGTGTCGCCGACCGCGGTGGCCACGTGGGGCGCGGCGTATCGCGCGCATCCCGTCGGCACCGGCCCGTTCGCGTTCGAGTCGTGGGTGATCGGCGAGCAGCTCGTCGTCCATCGCAACCCGACGTACTGGGGCAAGGCGCCCGCGCTCGAGCGCATCGTTTTCCGCGTGGTCGTCGACGCGCGCCAGCGCCTCATCGATCTCGAGTCGGGGTCGGTCGACGTCGCGACGGCGATCCTGCCCGACGAGCAGACGTTCGTGGAGCTGCACCCCGACCTGCGGCTGCACCACGTCGCGAGCAACGACGTGAGCTACCTCGCGTTCAACACGCAGCACCCGCCGTTCGACGATCCGCTCGTGCGCCGCGCGGCGAGCCATGTGATCAACAAGGAGCCGATCGTCAAGCTCGCGTACCAGGGACGCGCGACCGCGGCCGACGGTCCCCTGCCACCGACCCAGTGGGGCTACCACGCCCCCGACGTCAAGTACGCCTACGACGTCGCGCTGGCCAGGAAGCTGCTCGCGCAGAGCAAGACGTTCGATCCCGCGCGCGTGTACCGCCTCTACGCGCCCACGACGCCGCGCCCATACCTCGCCCAGCCCGAGCGGGTCGCGCGGTCGCTCGCGGCGGCGCTCGAGGAGGTCGGCATCCACATCGAGCTGGTGCTCCAGCCCTACAAGGAGCATCGCCTCGCGGTCGAGCGCGGCGATCACGACCTCGCGGTGTTCGGCTGGATCGGCGACACCGGCGATCCGGATAACTTCCTCTACGTGCTGTTCCACTCGGACAACGCGGTCGTCGGCGAGGCGCAGAACATCGCGTTCTATCGCGACCCGGGCGTCGACGCGCTGCTACGCCAGGCCCAGGAGGTCACCGATCAGGCGACGCGCAGCGGCCTGTACGCGGCGGTGCAGGATCGGATCGGGCTCGCCGCCCCGTGGGTGCCGATCGCGCACAGCGAGGTCGTCGTCGCCGCGCGCCGATCGCTGGCCGGCGTCGTGCTGTCGCCGCTCGGCCACCCGATCTACGCGCTCATGAGCCGGACGGAGGGTCGATGACCGAGCCGGTCCTCAAGGTCGCGACGCGGACGCCACGGCCCGCGCAGCCGATCTCGCCCGAGCTGCGCCCGCGGCTCCGCACGCGCCTCGTGATCGCGATGGCGATCGCCGCGCTCGTGCCCGTCGCGATCGTCGCGGTGATCGCGACCCGCGTGATCCTGTCGAACCTCGAGGCGGGGCTCCGCGAGGACGCCGACCGGCAGCTCACCGTCGGCCTCAACCTCATCCTGCGGTCGGTCGAGCGCGTCGGCGACGAGGCCGTGCAGCTGTCGGAGGACAACGATCTGTCGATCGCGTTCGAGACCAAGAAGGCCGATCCGGCGACGATGGCGATCGAGAACTGGTTCGCGCACGAGGCCGCGCACGTCCCGTCGTCGCGCCTCCAGCTCATCGCCCCGGGTGGCGCGGTGATCTTCGATCGCGTGATCGGAGGGGCCGATCAGCGGTTCCTCAACGTCGGGGTCACCCGCGCCGACACCGAAACAATCAACGCCAACCCGTGGAACCGCGGGCTCGCGCTGGTCGCGCTCGACGGGGTCGTCGTGCTCCGCGCGATCTCGCCGGTGGTCGACAGCAAGCTCGCGCTGCACGGCGTGCTCGTCCTCAGCGTCCCGCTCGACGGCGACTTCGCCGACGCGATCAAGGGGGCGCTGTCGGCCGACGTGTTGATCGGTGGACGCACCGGGCCGCTCGCGGTGACCTTCCGGTCCGATCTCGGCAAGCGCGCCGAGCCCCTCGCGCTCGATCCGACCGATCGCGCGCAGGCGCTGGCCGGCACGCACATCAACAAGAACCTCGACGTGCCCTCCGGCCACTACGCGTACGCGCTCGCGGCGCTCCACGACCGCGCGGACAACGTGCTCGGCCTCGTCGGGGTCGCGGTCGATCGCGAGCCGCTCGCCGCGACGCAGCGGCTCGCCGTCCGCTCGCTCGTGATCGGCGGCGTGGGGGCGCTGGGGTTCGCGCTGATCGTCGCGCTGTTCTGGTCGCGCCGGCTCGGGCGCCCGATCGCGAAGCTGCATCGCGGCGCGATCGCCGTGTCGCGCGGCGACCTCGATCACCGCATCGAGGTGTCGGGCGACGACGAGCTGACCGATCTCGCGTCGGCGTTCAACCAGATGACCGGGACGTTGAAGGACAACCAGGCCCGGCTCGCCGCACGCATGCGCGAGATGGTGGCGTTGCACGACGCCGGGCGCGCGGTGTCGTCGGTGATCGACCTCGACTCGGTGTCGCGCAAGATCGTCGATGCCGTGGCGCGCACGTTCGACGTCCAGGTCGCGGCGCTGTGGATCTCCGAGGGCGGCGCGACGCCGGGCCTGCGGGCGTCGGCGGCGCGCGCGCGCCGCGCCGATCAAGCCTCGTCGCTCGCGGCCAGCGACTCGCTGGCGCCGGCCGAGGCGCTGGCGTCGATCGCCGATCGGGCGGCGAGCACGAAGCAGCCGGTCCGGCTCGACGCGGTGGCCGAGCTCGGGGCGGTGATCGCGCTGCCGCTCGTCCGTCAGGCGCGGGTCGTCGGCGTGCTCGCGGTCGCGCGCGCGGCGAGCGCCCGCGAGTTCTCCGAGGCCGATCTCAACCTGCTCACCACGTTCGCCGATCAGGCGGGCGCGGCGGTCGAGAACGCGCTGCTGTATCGCGAGGTCCGGGGGGCGTCCGAGGAGCTCGAGAAGAAGGTCCGCCTGCGCACGGCCGAGCTCACCGCGATCAACACCGAGCTCGGGCGCGCGCTGTCCGATCTACGCGAGACCCAGTCCCAGCTCGTGCTGTCGGAGCGAATGGCCGGGCTCGGGCTCCTCGTCGCGGGCGTCGCGCACGAGATCAACTCGCCGACCGCCGCGATCCGCGGATCGATCGACGGGCTCGCCGCCACCCTCGCGCGCGTCGCCAAGCAGGCCGCGGACATCTCGGCGCGCGCCCCGAACCCCGCGATCGGCAGCGCGATCGTCGACTACCTCGCGAAGATCGCGCCCCGGCTCGCCGAGCGCCCGCTGCAGACCGGCGTGACGGCGCGTCGAGCCGCGCGCGAGCTGACCGCCGCGATCGACGCCGCGTGCGCGGGGATCGGCGGCTCGACCATCGTGATCGACACCCCGGCGATCGCCGCCGAACTCGCCTACCTCGGCTCGACCGCGGCCGAGGCGACGGCGCTGTTCGAGGCGCTCGGCTCCGAGCGCCACCTCGCCGCGGCGGTGGTCGCGACGCTCGTGGACCACGTGTACCTGCATCGCACGGCGTCCACCGTCGGCCACGCGGTCGGGCAGATCCAGCGCATCGTCGGGGCGCTCAAGAGCTACTCGCACCTCGATCAGCAGCCGACCCGGACCGAGGCCGATCTGCACGAGGGGATCGATACGACCCTCGTGCTCCTTCACTACGCGCTGCGTGATATTGTCGTCGAGCGTGACTACGGTGACCTGCCGCACGTTCCCGTCTTCGTCGACGAGCTCAACCATGTGTGGACGAACTTGATCTCGAATGCGTACCAGGCGCTGGCCGGCAAAGGCACGATCCACATCACGACGCGGGTCGAGGATGCCAGCCACGGCGCCGACGCGGTCGTGCGCGTGATCGACACCGGGCCCGGGATCGACCCGGAGGTGCTGCCGCGGATCTTCGAGCCGTTCTACACCACCAAGCCGAAGGGTGAGGGGACCGGCCTGGGGCTCGGCATCTGTCGCCAGATCGTGCAGAAGCACGGCGGCACGCTCGCCTGTCACTCCGAGCCGGGGCGCACGGCCTTCGAGGTTCGCCTGCCGATCTCGCCGCGGGGGCACGTCTCGTGAACTCTGGCCGGCGTGAGGTCATCGTCTGCGTCGACGACGAGGAGGGCGTGCTGCGCGTGCTCCGGGCGCAGCTCGGGGCGCGCTTCGGCCACGAGTGTCAGATCGCGACGGCGCGCTCCGGGGATGAGGCGGTCGCGCTGTTCGACGAGCTGACCCGCGAAGGCGAGTCGATCGCGCTCGTGATCGCCGATCAGATCATGCCGGGCATGAAGGGCGTCGAGCTCCTCGAGATCGTCGACCGCCGGCTGCCCACGACGTCGAAGATCCTGCTCACCGGACAGGCGGGGCTCGACGCGGTGGTCGACGCGATCAATCGCGCGCACCTCCACCAGTACATCTCCAAGCCGTGGGACGAGACGGCGCTGCTGCTCGGCGTCGAGAGCCTGCTGCGGCAGTACCGGCTCGTGCACGAGAACCAGCAGCTCGTCGCGTCACTGTCGTCGAAGAATCAAGCGTTGCTCGAGATGAACCGCGAGCTCGAGGCCAAGATCCACGAGCGCACGCACGAGCTCGCCGAGGCCAACTCGCGGCTCGCCCAGCTCGCCGTCACCGACGGGCTCACGGGCCTCTACAACCATCGTCACCTCCACGAGCGGCTGGCGCTCGAGGTCGAGCGCAGCGCGCGCTCGGGGCTGCCGCTGTCGCTGTTGATGCTCGACGTCGATAACTTCAAGCAGTTCAACGACACGTTCGGGCATCCCGCTGGCGACGAGGTGCTCCGCCAGCTCGCGCGCGTGCTCACCGACACGCGCCGCGCCAACGACGTCGTCGCGCGCTACGGCGGCGAGGAGTTCGCGGTGATCCTCGTCGACACCCCGAAGTTCACGGCCGCGAAGGTCGCCGAGCGCGTCCGCGAGCGCATCGCGCTGCACGACTTCTCCGATGCGGCCCCCCGGGCCAACAAGCTCTCCGTGTCGATCGGCGTGGCGACGTTTCCCGACGACGGCACCGATGCCGAGGGCCTCGTGCGCTCGGCGGACACGGCGCTCTACGGGGCCAAGCGTGCCGGCCGCAACCGGGTGGTGCTCGCGAGCGCGACCATGCTCATGCCAGGAGCCTCATGACAGACATCGCGGTCGTCGGTGGTGGCAGCTACGGGACGTGCCTGGCCATGCTGTTCGGCAGGGCGGGGCATCGCGTGGCGTTCTACGTGCGCAATCCCGAGCAGGCCCGGGTGCTCGAGGAGACCCGCGAGAACGCGACCTACTTGCCAGGGCACCTCCTGCCACCCTCCATCACGATCACCGCGGATCTGGAGGCCGCGGTGTCGAACAAGCAGTTCGTCCTCGGGGTCACGCCGTCCCATGGTATTCGCGACGTGCTCGGGCGCGCGGCCACCTGGATGGATCCCGACACGATCGTGATCAACGCCTCGAAGGGGCTCGAAGACGGCACGCTGTCGACGATCGACGCCGTCTATCGCGACATCTTCCCCGAGCGGATCGCCGACCGCGCGACCTACCTGTCGGGGCCGACGTTCGCCGCCGAGATCGCCGCCGGGATGCCCGCGGCGATCGTGCTCGCCGGCCGCGATGCGCCGACGACCAAGCTGGCGCAGGAGGCGCTCGGCACGGTGCACTTCCGCATCTACACCACCGACGACGTGTTCGGCGTCCTGATCGGCGGCGCGCTCAAGAACGTGATCGCGATCGCCGCGGGCCTGTCCGATGGGCTCGGGTTCGGGTCGAACGCGCGGGTCGCGCTGATCACGCGCGGCCTCGCCGAGATCACGCGGATCGGCGTCGCGCTCGGCGCGCACCCGTTGACGTTCGCGGGCCTGTCCGGCGTCGGCGATCTCGTGCTCACGTGCTCCGGCGACGCCTCGCGCAACCGCCGGGTCGGGCTCGCGCTCGGCCAGGGCCGGACGATGGCCGAGATTCTCGGAGACATGCGGATGGTCGCCGAGGGCGTCAAGACCACCAAGGTCGCCTACGAGCTCGCGGCCAAGATCGGCGTCTAGGCCCCGATCATCGACACGATGAACAAGATCATCCACGCGGGGATCCCCGTCCGCGAGGCGATCGCTGCGTTGCTCTCGCGGACCCCTCGTTCCGAGCGAGACTAGCGCCGCTCCCTTCGAGTAAGCTGCGCGCTTCCATGCTCGGCTACGTCCTCGACGAGATCTTCGTCCAGCACCGTGCTCCGTCGGGACATCCCGAACGGCCCGCACGGGCCGAGGCCGTCCGCGATGCCTTGCTCAAGGCGGGCATCGTCGAGCGCGGCACCCAGGTGCCGATCCGAGAAGCCACCGACGAGGAGCTCGCGCGCGTCCACAGCGGCGGCTACCTCGACGACCTCGTGCGGACGATCCCGGGCAAGACCGGCTGGATCGACGCCGACACCTACTACTCGCCGAGGTCCTGGGAGGCTGCCCGCGCGGCCGCCGGCGCGACCAGTCGGCTCGCCCTCGACGTGATGCGGGGGGAGCTGTCGCAGGGCATCGCCGTCGTGCGCCCACCTGGCCACCACGCGGAGCGCGATCGTGGGATGGGCTTCTGCCTCCTCAACAACGTCGCGGTCGCGGCCGCGGCGGCCCGCGCTCATGGGGCGACCCGGGTCGCGATCGTCGTCTGGGACGTCGACCACGGCAACGGCACCCAGGACATCTTCTGGGATGATCCGAGCGTCCTGTACCTGTCGATCCATCAGTATCCGTACTACCCGGGGACCGGCGCCCCGTCGGAGATCGGCGGGCCGAACGCGCTCGGCACGACCGTCAACGTCGGGCTCCCGAGCGGCAGCGGGGACGCCGAGTACCTCGCGGTGTTCGATCACGTGATCGTCCCGGCGCTCGAGTCCTTCGCGCCCGACCTCATCTTCGTGTCCGCCGGCTTCGACGCGTTCCAGCACGATCCGCTCGCCGGCATGCGGGTGACCTTCGCGGGGTTCGCGGCGATGGCCGCGCGGTTGCGCAGCGTCGCCGATCGCCTCGCGGGCGGCCGCATCGTCGTCGTGCTCGAGGGCGGCTACGATCTCGACGGGCTCGCCGGCGGCATGACCAACGTGCTCGCGGTGCTCAAGCGGCCGGCGCTCGAGCCGATCGCGCTGACCCCGCTCCCCGCGTTCACCGGATCGGTCGCGGGGCTCGCGCGCGCCGCGATCGACGCGACCCTCGCCGCCCATCACGCCCACGGGCCTCTCGCCGCGAAGCCGACCCGATGAAGCGCCACCGGACTGCAGACCTCGAGCCGACCGACTTCGGCGGCCGCTACAAGCTGGTCCGCCGACTCGCCGTCGGCGGCATGGCGGAGATCTACCTCGCGCGCCAGGCGGCGATGGACGGCTTCGAGAAGGAGGTCGTCATCAAGCGGCTGCGCGCCGAGCTCGCCGACGATCCCCGGATCGTCGAGATGTTTCTCGACGAGGCCCGCATCGGTGCGCTGCTCAACCACCCCAACATCGTCCACGTCTACGATGTCGACGAGCACGACGGCATCCCCTACATCGCGATGGAGTACATCGTCGGCGAGGAGCTCAACGAGCTGTGCCGGCGCGGCATCCAGCACGATCGCTTTCTCCCGCTCGAGCACGCGGTGGAGCTCATGCGCCAGGCCGCCGCCGGCATGGGGTACTTCCACTCCAAGCGTGGCGCGGAGGGGACCGTCCTGCAGGATCAGGCCCTCGAGATCGTGCACTTCGACATCTCACCGTCGAACCTGCTGGTCACCCAGGACGGCTTCCTCAAGATCATCGACTTCGGGATCGCGCGCGCGCTCGGCCAGGCGCGGCGAGGCGAGACCCTCCCCGGCAAGCTGAGCTACATGTCGCCGGAGCAGGCGGCGCCTCGGCGAGAGCCGGGGACGTCGGGGGCGTCGTCGACGTCCACGATCGATCACCGCAGCGACATCTTCTCGCTCGGCATCGTGCTCTACGAGATCACGGTCGGACGTCGGCTGTTTCGTGGCACCGCCACCGAGGTCGTGCAGCGCCTCACCGAGGCGCAGGTCGAGCCGCCGACGTTCATCCGACGCAACTTCCCGCCCGCCCTCGAGGCGATCGTGATGCGCGCGCTCGAGAAGCATCCAGCCGATCGCTACCAGAGCGCCTACGATCTCGCGGACGATCTCGAGACGTTCCTGCGCGACGAGCGCCTCCACTCCGGGCCCGTGCGGATCGCCCGCTACCTCGACATGCTCACGCACAAGAGCGGCGGCACGCGGCGCGTGGAGCTGGTGTCCGAGGCCGAGGCCCGGGCGGCGGCGGGAGGCGAGGAGCTCGACTTCGACCAGTTCCAGGAGACGTTCGCGCCGACCGAGGGAGCGCCCGGGCCGGCCCAGTCCCCCGAGTGGGAGGACGCCGAGCAACCCGAGGCCGACGTCGCGAAGGCCCTCGGCATGGAGCTCGACGAGCTCCGGCTGATGCGGACGCCGGTGCCGATGCGCCCGTCGGGCATGGCGCTGATGAGCGGTCGCGAGCCCGCGCGGCCCGTGGCCGACGACGCCGACGATCCCACCAACCCCAAGCAGGAGGCGGTGGCCCCGAAACCACGTCCCGTGACCGTGGAAGAGGGCGGCGGAGACGACCACGACGGTGATGCCGGCGTCACCGCCGACGAGCCGATCGACGCCCCCGAGCCGGACGACAGCGTCCCGACGCTGTCGATGCCTGCGTTGTCGCGTCGCGCCGCACCCTCCAACCTGACCCCCGTCCCGCTCGCGGATCCACGCGCGATCACGCGTGATTCCTCGCCGATCCGCGACAGCCTACCCACCGTCCCGTTCGCGTCGCCGATCGTGTCGTCTCCGATCGGAGGGGCGATCACGGCGCGGGCAGCCGCGGCGACCAGCCGCTTGCCGTGGATGATCGCCGGGGGCCTGGGCTTGCTCGTCGTGGCGCTGCTCGTCTACATCGCACGCGGCTGATCGGCATGGCATACCCTCGTCACGTGAAGGGAGTGCTCGCGATCGTGCTCTTGCTCGGCGCCTGCTCCGACGCCCGCGACAAGCCGCACATCCAGCGCGATCGCGCCGAGCGACCGCGCCGGATCATCGAGCCTCCGTCGGGGATCGTGCGCTCCCTGCCGCCGCACGCGATCCGCGCCGAGGGCGTGGGCCCGTACCGACTCGGCGAGCGCCTCGACACCCTGCTCGAGCAGCTGCCCGGTGGCCCGCGCATCGCGCTGTTCGACATCCCGAACTTCGTGCACCGCAGCCTGATCCGCGCCGAGGACGACACCGTGCTCATCGGCGGGGCCGAGCCGTCCGGGACCGCGAGCTTCGTCGCGGTGATCGGCCCCGAGGTCGCGCGTACCGAGTCGGGGATCCACGTCGGCGTGGCGCGCGAGGATCTCGATCACGCGCTCGGGCCGATCGTCGAGGATCTCGATCGCGCGCGCGACCCGCGCGTGTTGATCGGCGAGCACCTCCGCAACCTGTCCGTGATCCTCGACGGCAAGCGCGCACGCGCGCTCGTGGTCACCGCCAACGCACGGCCGGTCATTCCGCCCGATCCGACCGCGTGCATCCGCCCCGCCCGGACCGACCGCGCGTTCGGGGCCTGCATGACGGCGACCGGGATCGGCTCGGCGGCGCCGCCCACGGGCGAGCTGGTCGAGGTCACCGGCGACGACGTCGTCATCAGCTCGCTCGACGGCGTCCGGCTCGCCGTCCTCCACCTTCCGACCCTCGTGTTCGCGGCGCCCCTTCGCAATCCGGTCGATGGGCGCGACGAGCTCGTCGCGATCATGCGCTCCGACGAGCCGAACGCGCGGACCTGGTCGCTCGTGGCCTATCGGCTCGACGGCAAGCTCGTGCGGACGATCGAGCCCACGATGATCTATCAGCTGTCGAGCGCGAACGTTCGCTGGATCGGCGGCGAGCTCCGCGACGTCGAGATCTACGCCGAGCTGATCGCGCGCCCGGATGCGATCGAGACCGGCGGGCTGCTGACCATCGAAAATGGAGGCAAGCTGCGTTACGTCATGACGATTTCTTCGAGCGTCGTGCCACGTCGTCACGCCAAGACCCTGCCGCTGCCGGTGGAGTCCGGGGCTGGAGGTGGGCGCGACGCCGACGTGCCGGATGATTCCTCTGCGATCGGGAGCGGCTGAGTGAGCCTACCCCTTTGCAGACACAGAAGTTTTTCGGCACAATCGACGCTCGTGCTCACGTGAAGTTTCTCTGTGATCGCTGCAAGACCCGGTACTCGATCGGGGACGATCGCGTCCGCGGCAAGATCCTGAAGATCCGCTGTAAGAACTGCGCGAACGTGATCACGGTCCGCGAGGGCATGGCCGACGTCGACGCGGTGGAATCGATGGAGGCGAAGGGCGACGGTCCACGCCGCCAGAGCGAGCCGACCACGATGGCGCCGCCCGTCACGTCGCAGGCGCCGGCGCCTCCGTCCGCCCCGACGGGCAATGGGCGCCCCAAACCGCCGGCCGCCCTCGAAGAGGAGTGGTACGTCTCGCTCGACGGTGACCAGGAGGGGCCGTACTCGCTCGCCGACGCGCAGCGGTGGGTCGCGAGTCGCGCGTTCGATGCCGAGTTGCACTGCTGGAGCGAGGGCTTCGACGACTGGCTTCCCGTCGACAAGGTCAGTCACTTCAGGGGGTTGCGCAAGAAGCCGACCGTCGCCGGTCCTCCACCGCTCCCGCGTCTGGGAACGTCGACCGGCGCGGGGCAGTCGGGGCCGGCGCGTGCGCTGACGGCGCCCGCCGAGGACGAGCCGAAGCCGCTGTTCGCCGCGACGATGGCCTCGCTCGAGAAGGGCTTGCCCGCACAGCCCTCGACCAACGGTTTCGGGATGCCACCACGCGCGACGCCCGCGACGGGGCTGCCCGCGGCGACCGGGACGGGCTCGACCCCAGCACGTACGACAGCGCCGGCAGCGGCGGTGAAGCCCGCAGCCATACGCGCGCCGATCCCGGGGTTCGATCTCGATCTCGGCGAGTCGACGGCGATCGAGCAGGTCCCCTTCGCCGACGAGCCACGCGCCAAGCTCGATGCGCCCAAGCCGGTGCCGCTCGCGGCGCTCGCGGCCGCGGTGTCGACGCCGAGCAAGCCGATGACGACGCCGATGCCGGCGCCGATGATGCCCCCGCCGATGACGCCGCCGGCGGCGGCCTCGTTTGCCGACGACGACGACGAC
>JAPLLF010000709.1 GCA_026387715.1 Pseudomonadota bacterium | reverse complement strand
CCGAGCAGCCGCTCGGGCGCGAGGTACGACGGCGACCCGTAGCACATGCCGTTCTGCGTCAGCGGCGCGTCGCCGAGCGCGCGCGCGAGCCCGAAGTCGATGACCACGACCTTGTCGCCGGGCCCGATCATCACGTTCTCGGGCTTCACGTCGCGGTGCAACACCCCGTGATCGTGGGCGTGGCCGAGCGCCGCGAGGATCTCGCGACCGATGCGGCTCGCGCGCTCGATCGCCAGCGGCCCACCGTCGGCGAGGAGACCTGCGAGGCTCGTGCCGACGACGAGGTCCATCGCGATGAACAGGTACTTGCCCGTACGCCCGTAGTCGAGGATGCGCACGATCCCGCGATGATCGAGCTTCGCGAGCGTCGCCGCCTCGCGGCCGAACCGCAGCTCGCGCTCGCCGACGAACGCCGCGCGCACGACCTTGAGCGCGACGTGCGTGCGGAGCGTGAGGTGCTCGGCGCGGTACACGTGCCCCATGCCACCCTGCCCGAGCAGCCCCAGGATCTTGTAGCGCTCGGCGAAGATCATCCCGACCGGAAGCGTCGACGTTGCCATGCGTTGCCAGGAAGCAAGTTCCAGACCTACGCAGGTGCGAGGAGGATGTCCTGGATCATGCGGCGGAGCCGCTCCCGATCGAACGGCTTCTCGAGGTGGCGCTCGGCCATGAGCGCGAGGAACCGCTTCGCTTCTTCGGTGAACGCGCCCCCGGTCATGAACAGCATCCGCGCCGCGAGGTGCGGCGCCCGCGCCACCAGCGCGGCGTGGAGCTCGATCCCGGTCATCTCGGGCATCATCAGGTCGGAGAGGATCACGTCGTAGGTGTGGCCCGCCTCGATCAGGGCGAGCGCCTCGGCCGCGGCCGCGCACAGCGTCACGTCGTGCTGCTTCTCGAGCATCCGCCGCAACGACCCGCGCACGCGCTCGTCGTCGTCGATCACCAGGAGCCGGGCGCGCAGCGGCGTGATGATCTGGGAGGGCGCGACCGGCGCCTTCGCCGCGACCGTGGTCGGGGGGAGCGTGACGCGGAACATCGAGCCGACCCCAAGCGTGCTCTCCGCGGTGAGCTCGCCGCCCATCTCGTGCACGATGCCGAGGCAGATCGCGAGCCCGAGCCCGGTGCCTTCACCCACGGGCTTCGTCGTGAAGAACGGATCGAACACGCGCTTGAGCACGTCGGGGGACATGCCGCGGCCGGTGTCACGGATCTCGATCACCGCGCGGCCGCGCGCATCGGTGAGCGTGGTGATCCGGATCTCGCTGGTCTGGGTCGAGCCCTCCGGCAGCGCCTGCACCGCGTTGATCAACAGGTTGAGGAACACCTGGCCGACCCGCGACTCGTCGCCGAGCACGTGGGGCAACGCGCCGAGCTCGCGGACGACCTTGCAGCGGTGACGGACCTGGTTGTCGGTCATCCGCAGCGCGAGCTCGAGCGCGCGATGGAGGTCGATGGCGACGCGCTGTTCGCTCGTGGCGCGCGAGAAGCTCTTGAGATCGCCGACGATCTTGTGGACCCGGCTGACCCCCTCGCGGGCGTCGTCGAGCGCGAGCCGCAGGCTGGCGGTGAGGGCCTCGGGAGGCAGCTCGTCGGCGAGCTGCCCGAGGTTGGCCTTGATGTACGCGAGCGGGTTGTTGACCTCGTGCGCGATCCCGGCCGCGAGCGTCCCGATCGACGCCATGCGATCGCTGAGGATCAACCGCCCCCATCGTCTTGCGCGCCGTGCAATCGCGCGCGATCGCCAGCACCGCCGGGGTCCCGCCGAAATCGACCGACAGCGCGGAGACCTCGACGGTGAGCGTGCCGCCATCCCGGCGGAGCATGCGGAACTCGTGGGCGATGCTCGCGTCCCCGGACGACGCGAGGTCGAAGATGCGCTGCACGAGGTGCTGCTCGTCCGGGTGGATCAGGGTGAGCAGGGCGCACCCGATCAGCTCCTCGGCGGTGTCGTACGCGAGGTACTCCACCGTCCGGCGATTGACGTAGATCAGCCGGCCCTCGCGCTGCACCAGCACGGCATCCGGGGACTGCTCGATCAACGCACGGAAGCTCGCCTCGGACCGCGCGACGATCCGTCGGGCCGCGCGGGACGCGATCACGCGCGCCCGCCACGCGATCGCGATCGCGATCGCGCCGAGCGTGAGCACGACGAGCAGCACGCGAAACCACGCCGCCTGCCACCACGCCGGGGTGACCGTGAACGCGGCGCGCGCGACCGGCCCGAAATCGCCGGTGCCGATCCGCGCGCGGACCTCGAACACGTAGTCGTCCGGCGGCAGCTGGGCGTAGCGGGCCTCGCCGAGCGTGGTCGTGCGCCACCGATCGTCGAGCGGCACCAGCCGCACCTGCTGCTCGAGCTGGGTGCGATCGATGAACGTCGGCGTCGCGAAGCTCACCGTGAACGAGGTCGGCCCCGGCCGGGTGGGCACGTCGACGGGGCTCACGAGCTCGCCCGCGAGGCTGAGCGACACCAGGACCGGGTTCGGTGGCGCGGGCGGGCCGCGATACCGGGCACCCGCGAAGCGCGACACGCCGCGGGTCGATCCGATCCAGACGTCGCCATCGAGATCCGCCCAGAACGCGTTCGCAGCGCAGTCATCTCCCGCGAGCCCCGAGGAGGTCGAGAAGTGCTCGATCCCCGCGGCGTCGATCACGTCGACGCCGACGCCTTCCCCGACGTAGAGCCGCCCGGCGCGGTCCTCGCCGAGCGCGTAGACCTTGTCGCTGGTCAGCGCCGTCCCCTGTCGGAGGTGATGGACGTGCGCGAGCGTCCCGTCGTAGCGAAAGCAGGTCACGCCGGCGGATTCGCTGTAGCCGACGCAGACCTCGCCCGAGGCGCGCTCGACGAGATAGGAGACGGCGTCGAGCGCGAGGCCGTCCTTGCGGGTGAAGCGCCGCCAGTGGTCACCGTCGCGGAGCGCGAGCCCCGCGCTGCCGGCGGCCCACAACCGACCGAGGCGATCGAGCCGCAAACTGGTGACGTCCTCCCCCACGGTCTCCCCGACGAGCGGCTCGTGCTTCCACGCAGGCGTGCCCGCGACGTCGACCAGCCGACCGAGCCCGCCGTTGTTCTGCGCGACCCACAACGTGCCGTGGTCGTAGACGAGCGCGTTGACGCCATCACCGGCGAGATCCATCGGGGTGGCGATCACGCGCACCGCATGTGTCGCGCGGTCGACCCGCAGGATCTCCGACGCGTCGGTCCCGACGTAGAGCACGCCCGGCTCGCCCTCGACGATGGCCATGACCGCCGCCTGCGCGGTCCCTTCGACCACGCGCCAGGGCGCGGCGGGATCGGGGCTCGCCTCCACGAGCCCGCGATTGCCACCGATCCACAAGCCCCCATCCGCGTCGCGCAGGATCGCCCAGACCGTCTCGGCCCGGAGCTGCTCCCTGGCCGTATAGGTACGCCACAGGCCCCGGCCCAGGAGCTGATAGACCGTGTCGGCCCCCAGCCAGAGCGACCCTTCGCGATCCTCGAACACGTTGAGCGCGGCGGCGGTGGGGAGCCCCTCCGCGGGGGTGAGCACCTCCCAGGTGTCCGTCGGCAGCCGATGCGCCAACCCGAGGTGGGTCGGGACCCACAGCGCGCCGGCGTGATCGACGAGCAGCCGGCCGTACTCGCTCGAGCTCGCGACGTCCGCCGAGCGATCGTGGCACGTCCGCAGCTCCGCGTCGCAGGCCCACAGGTAGCGCGTCGAGCGGATCCAGATGACGCCGTCGGAGGTGCGCGCGACGGCGTCGATGCGCTCGTGTCCGAACCCCTGGGCCACCCCCCGCACGCTCCACGTGTTGTGCGCATCGGTCACGACGACGTCGCTGCCCTGGCTCGCGATCACCCGACCGTCGTCGCGGATCCAGACCGCCGAGCTCGGGCCGCCGGGCCATCCCGCCGCGAGCTCGAACCGATCGGCCTGTTGATGCAGCAGGCCCGCCTCGGTGGCGGCCCACACGCTGCCATCGGGCGCGAACGCCATCGCGCGGACCGTGACCGCGGGTTCGGCGAACGCGTGGATCTGATCGCGCGCGATCGTGGCGAGCCCGCGCGCGGTCCCGACCCACAGCTCGTGGGCGCCCGGGAGGAGCGTGCGGATCTCATCGGACGGCAGCCCGTCGGCGATCCCGTAGTGGCGGAACTTCACGCCGTCGTAGCGGTACAGCCCGTCCTCGGTCCCGAGCCAGATCATCCCGTCCGAGGTCTGCGTGATCTGCGTGATCGCCAGGTTGCCGAGGCCCTGCTCGACGCCGAACGCCTGGAACGGGAGCCGCCCGATCGGATCTTTGATCGGCTCCTCGCGCGGATCGGCGTGGACGTGGCTGATCCCGAGGAGCAGCGCGACGATCAACCAGCCCCGCACGACGCTCCCCCTGAAGTTCGACCGACCGACGAGGAAGTGTAGCGAGCTCATGGCTAGACCACGTCCACGCTCTGCTGCTGGCTCTCGACGACGCGCCGCCCGTCGAGCGTGAGCCGCCAGCGGAGCCCCCGGCGCGACAGCTCCGCCGTGTACACGGAGTCGATGTAGAGCCGGCGGGCCAGCCCCGCGGCGAGCGCGCACGCCAGCAGGAGGGGCAGCGCGAGCGCGTAGTCGCCGGTGAGCTCGCATGCGAGGATCGCGCACGTGATCGGCGCGTGCGTCGTCGCCGCGAGCGCGGCCGCCATCCCGACCAGCGCGTACGCGCCCGACGACGAGATCGCGTCGCCCAGCAGCGCGTGCAACCCGAGCGCGAACAGCGCCCCGCCGATCCCGCCGATCAGCAGGGTCGGCGTGAACACGCCGCCGGGGTTGCCCGAGCCGACCGAGGCGAACGTGGCGATCGGCTTGGCGACGACGAGCCACAGCACGAGCCCGATCGCGAGCTTGCCGTCGAGCAGGTTCGACAGCGGCTCGAACCCGTTGCCCGCGACGGTCGGCACGACGAGCAACACGGCGCCGCACGCGAGCCCGCCGACCGCCGGGCGCACCGGCAGCGGCAGCACCTGCCACGCGCGCTCGCCCAGCGCGAGGAACCGCAGGAACGCGACCCCGAGCGGCGCGGCGAGCACGCCGAGCACGGCGAACGCCACGAGCTCGCCGTTGGCCACGTGGAAGTCGCGCAACCCGTAGAGCGGCGCCCCGCCGAGCACGACACGCACCGCGACCGTCGCGATCACGCTGGCGAGGAGGATCGGCACGATCGCCTCGAGCACCAGCACGCCCGTCACGATCTCGACGACGAACAGGCACGCGGCGATCGGGGCGTTGTAGGCCGACGCGAACCCGGCCGCGACGCCGGCCGCGAGCACGAGCCGGGCGTGCGGCTCGTCGATGTGGAACACGCGGCGCGCGGCCTCGCCCGTCGCGGCGCCCGCCTGGATCAGCGGCCCCTCGCGCCCCAGCGAGTTTCCGCCCGCGATCGCGAGCCACGACGCGAGCGCCTGCAGCACGCTGCGCACGAGCGGCACGCGCACGCGCCCGAGCACGATCGCCTCCATCACGTTACCGACGCCACCCGCCGCGCTCGCGCGGCGCGCGAGCACGACGCCCACGCCACCCGCGGCGAGCCCGCCGAGCGCCGGCATCGCGAGCCGCTGCCACCACGGCGCCGCCTCCATCACCGCGACGATGCTCGTGCCGCCGAGCGCCTGGCTCGTCGCCGACAGCGACATCCGGAACGCGATCGCGAACCCCGCGGACACCAGCGCCACCACGACGACCGCGACGCCGAGCTTGGCCAGCCTGGCGAGCTCCTGGCGCCGCATCCGCTGCATCCGCTACCGCTGGCTCACTTCTTGATCGCGGGCGACGACGTTCGCGCGGGCGGGGGCGAGGCCGCCGGCGCCGGCGGGGTCGGCCACAGCAGGTGGAACAGCCGCAGACTCACGAGCAGGAGCGCGTACTCCTGCAGATCGCCGCCGGAGTCGCGCAGCACCGAGAAGTTGAAGTCGACGAGCGCGAGCGCGTCGCTGATCAGCGACATCACCTCGTCGATCATCGGCGTGCGCACCGTCTTGTCGAACGCCCACGACGACAGCTTGGTGCGCAGCGCCTCGAACATCGGCTTGATCCGCGCGTGCAGCGACGCGAGCCGATTGGGGCGCAGCCACGTCAGCAACATGCCGGAGAGCGCGCGGCAATCTCCCGCCATCGCCTCGGCGCCCATCGCCGGCTCGACGAGCCCGATCATCGCCGGGCTCACCATCGCGTGGTCGCCCTTGAACAGCAGCGCGTTGGGCGAGATGTTGTTGTGCGCCATCCCGTGCTCGTGCAGCGCGGCGACCTGCCGCGTGACGATGAACGCGAGCGCGAGCGCGCCGTCGACGTTGAGATCGGCCTCGGCGATGCGGTCGCCGAACCGCGGGTCGTCGATGTACTCGGTGAACAGCAGCAGCGAGCTGGTGTTCGCGTCGTAGATGACCTTGTGCAGCGACGTGAGCAACCCCGCGCGCACGCGCTTGAGGATCGGCCAGAAGTGCATCTGCCAGTTCTCGACGAAGCGGCGCGGGTCGGCGACCTTGGTCAGGTCGATCACCGTGACCAGCTTGGGAAAGATGTTCGCGTCGGGGAACGTGCCGGCGGCGACGAGCTCCTCGCGCGGGGACGCGAGGAAGATCGGATGGCCGCGCACGCGCCCGAGGCAGCGCTCGAGATCGTAGCCCCACTCGACGACCGCCTTCTCCGCGAGGGCGATGAGGTCGTCGGTGATCGACGGATCGGTGACCGACGCCGCGACGTTCTCGACCGAGCGCGCGCGATCGACGGGCGCCTCGGTGCGCTTGCGGGCGATGCGCGGCGCCTCGTCGGGCAACTCGCGCAGCTGCGTGCGCAGCTCCTGGGCGACCGCCTGCACCGACGGATACCGCTGCGCGGGATCGCGCTCGAGGCAGCCCTCGATGATGCCCTTCATGATCGGCGGGAAGTCGGCCGGGTAGTGCACCGTGCTCTTGCCGCCGACGACGACGCCCTCGGCGATGCGGATGAGCAGCGCCCACATGTCGTCGCTCGTGCCGTACAGCAGCTGCTCGGTGAACAGCCCGTGGAGCGCGCCGCCGATCGCGTAGACGTCGAGCGACGTGCCGATGTTCGAGTCCATCAGGTGCTGATCGATGGTCTCGGGCGCGACCGACCAGCCGGGCGAGCCGAAGATCCGGCCCTTGTAGTACTGCCGGTAGTTCTGCGGGCCGATGTCGTCGAGCGACATCGCGAGGTCGAAGTCGAACAGCGACGCGACGTTGGCGCCGTCGTCGACGAGGATGTTGCGCAGCGTGAAGTCGCGGTGGATGAGCCGGGCGCCGTGCAGGGTCGACAACCCCTCGAGCGCCTGCACGAGGAGCTTGGCGCGCGCACGGGGCGTGAGGTTGTGCTTGGTGATCGCCTCGAGCAGGGTCATCCCCATGCGCGGCGTGATGAACAGGTAGTTGTCCGCGATCGGCGCGGACACGTACGTCGGCAGGATGTTCGGGTGCTCGATCGCCGCGATCCGCGCCATCGCCGCGAGGTTGTGGTGATGATCGCGGCGCGTCACCTCGTCGGTGCGCAGCTGGTAGAGGTAGTTCGAGTGGAACACCTTGCCGACGACGTTCTCGATGGCGCCGGTCTCGTCGTCGCGTCGCTCGAGCGCGTAGACCGTCCCCATCCCGCCGTTGGCGATGTGGGTCCCGCTCGTCTGGTAGAGGTAGCGGTTGTACCGAAAGGTCTTGCCCGCGGTCGCGAGATCCTCGGACCGCAGCGTTCCGATCGATGTCGTTTCGGCCCAGGAGTCGGTCATCCGTCGCTCGTCGTCGCCGAGGAGCATGGTCACTGTATCGCCTCGCAGTCCGCGCGGGCAACCTTGTGGATGGCGATAACCTGCCGATTTTCTTATGTACTCAGCAGAACGACGCGAATTGTCGCAGTGGCCCGTTGCGCTCGTCGATCCTCCACGAACTGTGGTACCCAGCGACGACAATGCTCGAACATCGGTTCGCGAAGCTCGCCGCCCTGGCGACGTTCGCGCTGCTCGTGATCGGTGGCACGGTGAACCCGACCGGCTCGAGCCTCGCGTGCCCCGAGCCGACCCTGGTGTGTCACGGCCAGCTGTTCCCGCCGATGGTCGGCGGAGTGTTCTACGAGCACGGCCACCGACTCGCGGCGATGACCGTCGGGCTGCTCCAGATCGCGCTCACCTACCTGCTGTTCACCCGGCGGCCGTACCTGCGCAGGCTCGCGTTTCTCCTCCTCGGCCTCGTCGTCGCCCAGGGCGCGCTCGGCGCCATCACGGTGGCGTTCAAGCTGCCGTGGTTCGTGTCGTCCGGGCACCTCGTGCTCGGGATGAGCTACTTCGCGACCCTCATCTTCGTGCAGGACCTCCACATGGTGCACCGCGTGTTCGGCTGCGTGGTCGCTATCGTCACGTCGATCGCGGCGTTCAAGGTGTTCCACGCCGCGCGGTCGTGGTCGGCGCTGCGCACGCTCGCCCTGCTCGCCCCGGTCCTCGTGCTCGCGCAGGTCGGGCTCGGCATCGCGACCGTGCTCTCGCTCCGCTACGTGCCGCTCGCCGTCGGCCACTTCGCCGGTGCCGCGTCCCTGTGGGCGCTGTGGATGTCGGCGCTCCTGCTCACCGGCAGGCGCCAGACCGAGGTGCGCGCCGTCGACCTCCGCCCCTCGATCGCGCAGGCAGTCTCCGCATGATCAGCATCACGCGCGCGCAAACGCTGGATCTCATCGCGCTGGTCAAGCCGCGCATCATGGTCATGGCGCTGCTCACCGCGGCGGGCGCCCTGTCGCTCGCCCCGGGCGTCGCGCCCACCGCCACCGTGATCTGGCTGCTCGTCGGCACCGCCCTGATCGTCGGCGCCGCGAACACGCTCAACATGTACCTCGAGCGCGACATCGACTGCCTGATGGCGCGCACGGCGAACCGCCCGCTCCCCAGGCGCCGCCTCGATCCCAGGACCGCGCTGATGTTCGGCGCCGTGCAGGGCGTGTTCGCGCTGCCCGCGCTGGCGATGGTCAACGTCGTCACCGCCGCGCTCGGGCTGCTCGCGCTCCTGCTGTACGTCGGGGTCTACACGCCGATGAAGCAGCGCTCCGACTGGTCGGTGTGGGTCGGCGGCGTGCCGGGCGCGCTGCCCGCGCTGATGGGCTGGACCGCGGCGACCGGGCGCATCGAGCTCGGCGGCCTCGCGGTGTTCGGCGTGCTGTTCATCTGGCAGGTCCCGCACTTCCACGCGATCGCGCTGTATCGCCAGCGCGACTACGACGCGGCCGGGCTCAAGACGTTGCCCGGCAGCCACGGCGTGCCCGCTGCCCGCCGCTCGATCGTCGCGCTGCTGTTCGTGCAGGTCGCGGTGTCGCTGACGCTGGTGCCGCTCGAGGTCACCGGCAAGCTCTACCTCGCGACCGCGATCGTGCTGGGCGCGTTCGTGCTCGTCCAGGCCGTCGTCGGGCTGAAGAACCCGTCGACGACGCGGTGGGCGCGCCAGGTGTTCCTCGCGTCGATCGTCTACCTCCCCGTGCTCTACACCGTGATGGTGTTCGGAGATCGCGCATGACCATCGCCGAGCTTCACCCCGCGGTCAACGCCGCGCTCAACCTCACCTGCTTCGTGTTCCTGGTCGCGGGGCGCATGGCGATCGCGCGTGGCGACACCGCGCTGCACCGCAAGCGGATGCTGACCGCGTTCGTCGCGTCGTCGGTGTTCCTCGTGTCGTACCTGATCCGGTTCGCGACGACCGGCGCGCACAAGTACCCCGGCGAGGGCTGGGACAAGTACCTCTACCTCATCCTCCTGTTCAGCCACATGGTGCTCGCCGTCGTGCTCGTGCCGCTCGTGATCACGTCGCTGCGCCGCGCGCACCGCAAGGACTTCGTCGGGCACAAGAAGATCGTCGCGTTCACGTGGCCGATCTGGGCGTACGTCTCGGTGACCGGCGTGATCGTCTACCTGATGCTGTATCACCTCGCGCCCGCGCTCCACGGCTAGGCCGCGCGGACCCGACGCTCACTCCTCTTCGACGAACGTGCCGTCGGCCGCGAACGTGGCCTCGACGCCGGACGACGCCTCGATCTCGAACACGACCGGCTTGCCCGGGCTCGTGATCTGCTCGACCTTCCGCGGTCTGGCGTCGGGATAGCGCGCGGTGAACGCGGCCATCACCGGGGCCGGCACCGCGCTGGCGTCGACGATCTGCTCGGTCTGCGTGATCACGCCGGCCGGCGTGACGTCGACCTCGACGATCGTCCCGGCTTCGCCGCCGATCGTCCCGGCAGCCTGCGCGAGCTCGACCGAGAACTGATCGCGACCGTCCTCGCGCTCGGCCTTGCACGCGCGCTGCGTCGAGCCCGGGAACGCCTTGGTCACCGCGGCCACGACGGCGGCGGGACACGTGGTGGCCGCGGACTGGGGAGCCGCCTGATGCGCGCAGGCACCGAACAGGAGGGTCGAGAGCGCGAGCCTTGCGATCATGGCGCGCACGCTACCAGCGGCTCGATGAGAGGACGATGAGAGGACGATGAGAGCGACGTCGCGCGTGACCCGCGTGTGCCAAGGTGCCGGCATGTCTCGATTCGTCATCGCGTTCGCGCTCGTGGGATGTACGCACGCCCAGGCACCAGGACCGACGGCGTCCACGCCAGTCGCGGCCCACTACGAGACGACGACCATCGCGTTGCCCGGCGCGAGCGTCGACGGCGTCGGCATGGACTACCTGCTGTACGACCCGCGCACCTCGGCGCTGTGGGTGCCCGCCGGCAACACGGGCTCGGTCGACGTGATCGCGGTCGCCACCGGCGCGATCCACCGCATCCCGGGGTTCGCGACGACCGAGGTCGAGCGTCGCGACGGCGCTGGCGGCACCAAGCGGATCGTCGGCCCGAGCGCCGCGGCCCTGGGCCCGGCCGGCACGGTCTACATCGGGAACCGCGGCGACGCGAGCGTGTGTGCGGTCGACGAGGTGGCGTTGACGATCAAGGCATGCGGGCACCTCGACGCGATGCCCGACGGCGTGATCTACGTCGCCGCGCGCCACGAGGTGTGGGTGACGACCCCGCGTGATCAGTCCGTGCGGATCCTCGACGCCACGACCCTCGCGCAGACGGCGCGGCTCGCGTTCGACGGCTCCCCCGAGGGCTTCGCGGTCGACGCGGCGCGCGGCCGGTTCTACACGAACCTCGAGGACAAGGATCTCACGCTCGCGATCGACCTCGCGACCCACGCGACCGTCGCGACCTGGCACCCGAGCTGCGGCGAGGACGGGCCGCACGGGCTGCGGTTCGTCGACGGCGACGGGCTGCTGATCGTGGCGTGCAGCGATCGCGTCGAGACCCTCGACGTCGCGCACGACGGCCGACGCGCCGGCGCGCTCGCGACCGGTGATGGCGTCGACGACGTCGACTACGACGTGACCACGCACCGGATCGTGGTCGGCGGGGCCAAGGCCGGCACGCTGACGATCGGCGCGCTCGCGCACGACGGCGCGATCACCAGCGTCGCGGTCGTCCCGACGGCCGAGGGCGCGCGCAACGGCGTCGCGGGCCCCGGGGGCAAGGTCTACCTCGCCCACAGCAGACCCGGCGAGATCGTCGTCGTCTCGCCGGTGCCCTAGGCTCTCATCGGATTCTCATCCACCCTGGCGTACCCTTCCCGAACCCGTCGATGCGCGCCCTGATCGTCGAAGACTACGCCCCCGTCCGCGCCGCGGTTCGCGAGGGCCTCGTGGAGCACGGGTTCGCGGTCGACGTCGCCGCCGATGGGGAGGAGGGCCTGTGGCTCGCCGAGCAGAACCCCTACGACGTCGTCATCCTGGATGTCATGCTGCCCAAGCTGTCGGGGCTCGAGGTGCTGACGACGCTGCGTCGCAACGGCTCGTCGGTGGCGATCCTGCTGCTGACCGCGCGCGACACGGTGGTCGACCGCGTCGCCGGGCTCGACCGCGGCGCCGACGACTACCTGATCAAGCCGTTCGCGTTCGCCGAGCTGCTCGCGCGGGTGCGCGCCCTCGTGCGCCGCCACTACGACCGCAAGAACCCGACGATCGCGCTCGCCGATCTCACGATCGACACCATCCAGCGTACCGTGCGCCGGGGAGAACGCGTGATCGCGCTGTCGGCGCGCGAGTACGCGCTGCTCGAATACCTCGCGGTGCGCGCGGGCCAGCTCGTGACGCGCACCGAGATCTGGGAGCACGTCTACGACTTCCACGCCGAGGCGCAGTCGAACGTCATCGATGTCTACATCGGCTACCTGCGCAAGAAGCTCGGCGCCCCGCCCCTGATCCACACGCGCCGTGGGCACGGCTACGTCATGACGGTCGAGGCCGACGCGTGACGGCGATCCGCACGCGCCTGCTCGTCGGCGCCGGGCTCGGCGTGGCGATCGCGTTCGTCGTGTCGGGCGGGCTGGTCTACACGTTCACGCGAGCCTCGGTGACCGCGCAGTTCGATCAGGCGCTCGAGGCGAAGGCGCGGTCGCTCGCCGCGTTCGTCGAGCTCGACGGCGACACCGTCGAGGCCGAGCTCGACCCCGCGGGACCGCTGGGCGACCGCGACGACTTCGAGATCTGGTCCCGCGATCGGGTGCTGGTCCGCTCGACCAGCCTCGGCACTGCCGACCTCGTACCGTCGCCGGGCACCCGCCCCATCCTGGCCAGCGACAGCCCCGGGACGATCGTCGCGCGGGCGCTCCGCGACGGGCGCGCCGGGCGCCAGATCACGTTGCGGTTCTTGCCGCGCGTCGAGCCGGGCCAGGCCCACCGCGACCTCCCCGAGGTCGTGCTCGTGCTCGCGCGTGGCACCGCGGACGTCGACGCCACGATCGGGCGGATCGCGGCCGTGCTCGTCGGGGTCGGCGCGTTCGGCACGCTCCTCGCGCTCGCGATCCTCGCGCTCGCGATCCGCCTCGGGCTCGCGCCGCTGCGCGCGCTGGCGACCTCGATCACCGCGATCCAGCCAGGCGCCCTCGCCACCCGCCTGCCGCCCGCGCACGTGCCGCTGGAGGTCGCGCCCGTGGTCGCGCGCCTCGACGAGCTGCTCGGGCGGCTCGCGTTCGCGTTCGAGCGCGAGCGCGAGCTGACCGCGGAGCTCGCCCACGAGCTCCGCACGCCGCTCGCCGGGATCCGGGCGACGATCGAGGTCGCGCTCGATCGCGATCGTCCGACGGAGCGCTACCGCACCGCGCTGACCGACGTGCTCGCCATCGCCGGGCAGACCGAGCGCCTCGTCGAGACGATGCTGTCGCTCGCGCGGCTCGACGCAGGTCCATCATCGTCGTCGTCGTCGTCGTCGTCATCGGTCATCGCCGTCGATGCGCTGATCCGCGAGGTCGTCGAACCCTGGGCCCAGGCGCTCACCGCCCGCGGCGTCGAGCTGGACACGTGCCTTCCGGCCGTGACGATCACCTGCGATCGCGAGAAGCTCCGGCTCGTGCTCGGCAACCTCGTGGAGAACGCGGTCACCTACGTCGACGACGCGGGTCGGATCGCGATCGCGCTCGCGGCCGATCGCATCGAGATCACCAACACGGGCTGCACGCTGCCCGCCGGGAGCGAGGTGCGCGTGTTCGAGCGGTTCTGGCGAGGTGACGCCGCGCGATCGACGGGACACCACGCCGGGCTCGGCCTCGCGCTGTGCAAGAAGCTCGTCGACGTGATCGGCGGCACGGTCGACGCCGCGATCGCCGAGGGCACGTTCACGATCACGGTGCGGTTCGCATGAGTTGGCTCCCCGCGGTCGTGCTCGCCGCGCTCGTGGTCGCCCCGATCCGGGCGCGGGCCGAAGACGTCACGCTCGCCGAGGCCGTGGCGGCGCTCCCGAATGCGCCGGCCACGCCGGTCGCGACGTTCGAGCTCGCGGGCGCGCAGGCGAGCGTCGCGGCCGCCGGCGCGTGGCCCGATCCGGCCGTGCGGCTCGAGACCAACCGGCTCACCGCGCGGGTCGTCGCCGGCGTCAGCGTGCCGCTGGCGATCCTCGGCACCGTCGACGCGGCCCGCCGCGAGGCGACGGCGCACGTCGACACGGTGCGCGCCGAGGGCGAGCTCGCGCGCCGCGAGCTGCGGCGACGCGTGGTGCTGGCGTGGCTCGACCTCGCGCGCGCCGATGCGGCGGCGCGCACGCAGGTCGTCGTCGCCCAGCAGACCACCGAGCTCGAGCGCATCGCGCGCGGGCGGTTCGACCAGGGCGCCGGCGCCGAGGTCGACGTCGCGTCCGCGCACGCCGCGCGCGCGCGCGCGG
>JAPLLF010000663.1 GCA_026387715.1 Pseudomonadota bacterium | reverse complement strand
GAGCTCCAGGTGCCGGTCGTCGCCGATAGCGTCGTCACCGGCAGCTACCAGCCGCTCCGCCAGTAGTATCGTCGCGTCGTGGCCGAGCCCGCGCGCGATCGTCCCGGCTTCGCCGATCATTCCGGCGTCGCCGCCGGTCGGATCGCCGGCCAGCACGCGCTGATCGCGTTCTTCGTCGTGGCGGTCGGCGTCGCCGGGCTGGTCCAGATCAAGCTCACCCTCCCGTACGTCGGCAACGTCGGGGCCGCGCTCGTCGCGATCCTGTTCCTCTACGCGCCGGTGTTCGCGGCCTGGCGACGCCAGGAGGTGCTCGAGGACTACGGGTTCCACGCCGAGCCGGTGCCGCGTGGCCTGGCGTTCGCGGGGGCCGCGCTCGCGATCATCGTGCCGGTGTTCGTCGTCGGCTACTTCGCGTTCTACGAGCTCGCGTGCAACCGCTCGGTGAACCTCCTCACGCACCTCACGCCGCGCGGCCAGTGCGCCAGGTACGCGGGGCTCGCGGCGCTCCACGCCCCGGCGCTCACCGGCAAGCTCGCCGAGTTCATCGCGGTGCAGTTCGTCGTCGTCGCGCTCCCCGAGGAGCTGTTCTTCCGCGGCTTCTTGCTCGGCATGCTCGAGAAGCGGTTCCCGCCGAAGCGCCGGTGGCTCGGCGGCGGCATCGGGCTCGCGCTCGTGCTGTCGTCCGCGATGTTCGCGGTCGTCCACCTGCCGCGCGACGGCGACCCGAGCGCGCTCGCGACGTTCTTCCCGGGGCTGATGTTCGGCTGGATGCGCTCGGCGACCGGCTCGCTGCTCGCGTCCACCGTCACGCACGCGGGATCGAACATCCTGATCCACGTCCTCGAGCTGATGGCCGCTCGGTGATCGCGTCGGATCGAGGGCGCGAATTCGCGTGATCGCTACCGGGGGGCGCTGTATACGGTGCGCAGGATGTCCCTCGCTGCCATTCCAGCGGTTCGTCGCCTGATCGAGCTCGCGCTCGACGAGGATCTCGGTCGCGGTGACGTCACGTCGCGGGTCACCGTCGGCGCGCGGGGCCCGATCATCGTCGCCGACATGACGGCGCGCGAGCCGCTCGTCGCGTTCGGCTTCGACGTGGCGCAGGCCGTGTTCGCGATGGTCGATCCCGAGATCGCGGTGGAGCGGCTCGTGCTCGATGGCGCGGTCGTCGACGCCGCGCGCGGCAACCGGATCACGATGATGACCGTGCGCGGTCCGGCGCACCAGGTCCTCGCGGCCGAGCGCACCGCGCTCAACTTCCTCCAGCGGCTGTCGGGCGTCGCCACGCTCGCGAAGCGCTTCGCCGACGCCGTGGCGGCGACCGGCACCTCGGCGCGGGTCGTCGACACGCGCAAGACCACACCCGGCTACCGGGTGCTCGAGAAGGCGGCCGTGCTCGCCGGTGGCTGCGGGAACCATCGCTTCGATCTCGGCTCGGGTGTCCTCATCAAGGACAACCACATCGCCGCGTGCGGCAGCGTCCGCGCGGCCGTGCGCGCCGCGAAGGCAGGCGCGCCGCACCCGCTCCGCATCGAGTGCGAGGTCACCAACCTGGCCGAGCTCGACGAGGCGATCGCCGCGGGCGCCGAGATCGTGCTGCTCGACAACATGACGCCGGCCGAGGTGCAGATCGCCGCGGCCATCGCGCACGAGCGCCACGTCCTCGTCGAGGTCTCCGGCGGCATCACGCTGGCCACCGTCGCCGCCTACGCCCGCGCGGGCGCCGATCTCATCAGCGCGGGGGCGCTCACGCACTCCGCCCCGTCCGTCGATATCGGCCTGGACGTTCGCGCGTGACCGTCCGTCCACCGGCGCGCTGGCTCGGCACGCCGAGGATCGAGCTCGAGGAGTGCG
>JAPLLF010001155.1 GCA_026387715.1 Pseudomonadota bacterium | reverse complement strand
GCCCACTCGAATGCCTCCTTGAACGCCGCGAACAGCGGCGACCAATCGAGCGGCTTCGGATCCTTTCGCTTCTGCTTCTTCATGCTCTCGCCTTTCTTCGGGGCAAAGCCCCGCCATGCCCGCGAACGCGGGGTACCAGCTCGCGGCGCGCACCATGCGCGACGCGACGAACGCATCGGTCTCCTACGCAGCGCGCGAGCGCGACATGCTCGCGAACGTCGCCAGCTTCTGCGGTCGGGCGAGCCGTCCGAGGCTCATCCCCTCACGGTTGAGCTCGTTCTCTACCAGCCCCACCATGTCGTCGCCGATCCCGAGCGTATCGAGCTTCGATCGCAATGCGGTCGCCCCGACACTGAGTCCGATGCGACCCGCGACCGAGCCGAACGTCGTGAGCCAGCGCGGCGCCGCGAGCCGCACCCCTCCGATCTCGAGCGCGAGGTTGCGTTGGGTCCGTGCGAGCGACTCGTCGGCGAGGTCCGCGATCGCCTGCGCCGTCGTTCGGACGATCGCGACCGCTTGCGCACCGTACCTGCGGGCCACCCGTTCGGCGAGCGCGAGCAGCCAGCCGATCGCATCGAACGTGTCCGCATCGGCCGGCGCGACGCCGTCGTCCACGAGCGTCATGATCGCGTTGCGCGCTCGGCGCACACGAGACGGCCCGTTACGAACGTTCGCCGCGCCGGCCTCCGCCAGCTGCGCCGTCCACTCGATCGCATCGCGCGCCTCGATCGGCACTGGTGCCTGTCGCGCGAGAGCGACGCCAGCGTCCAGGCAGTTCCGAGGCACGCGCGGATCCAGAATGATCGGCGCTCCGTTCTCGACCGGGAAGGTGTGCAACCCGATCGGCGTGCCGAGCGTCGCGAGCTGACGCACCGGTTTCGGGTCGATGAACTCGGCCACGGCCTGAAAAGTCGCTGCACGCTCGACGCAGTTCGCATCGATCGCGGGAATGCGCAGCCGCTGGGGTGGGCTGCACGCGGCGACCTTGGGCCCGTCGTTCGGGTCGCCATCGTCATCGCGTTGCGGCAGGGAGCGGATCCATTCGATCAGGCTTGCCGTCGTCTCGTGCTTCGCGGCGAGCTCGACGATCACCGGATCGCGATTCGCGACGAGCTCGGCCACGATCTCGGTGACCGACCCGAGGCAGCGAAGGTCGTTGAACGGCAGGCCGATCACGACGCGCCTCCCTTCGGCCCAACGAGCGTGCGGATCTTCGCGACCGCATCGGGAACCGCGAGCTTGCTCAACTCGTCGAACCACGTGCGCAGCTCGGCTGCGCTGAGATCGGCGGCGACCTCGCGTGCAAGCGTGGCCTCAGCCGGAGTGAGGGCCGACTGGACCGCGATGAAGTGCGCCATCATCAAAGGATCGATCGGGGGGATCATGGACTCGGCGACATCCGCCTCGCCCGTCGCGTCGGCGGCCTCGCCGGCATGCGCGGTAGCGGAGGTACGTTTCTTCGGTGCCGCAGCCGCCTTCCGCCAGTCCAGCATGTCGGCGAGGCCCGGCAGCTTCACCTTGCCGCTCATCAGGTTGGTAACGAGTATCGGAACGAGCTGCGCGACGATCGCGTTCAGATCGAACCCAGCCGCCGGTGCCGTTTCGGCGTGTCCGTCCTCCTCATTAGCATCCTCATCAGCATCCTGATGATCGCTAGCGGCGACCACACGCGGCTCACGTGCCGGCAGTCCCGCGCCGTCCGCGGCGCGCAGCAGCGATGCCGCCGCCTCGACCATCTGTGGAAAACGCTCGATCACCGTCTTGGCAAGCTCCGTGTTGAGGCGCATCGCGTCGGCCATCAAGGTTGCCGCGCCTCCGTCGAACGTGCGGACGTCTGGCGCGACGACCGTGGGGAGCTCCCGTGTCGGCACGATCACGTACGAGGCGGGTAGATCCTCGATCGTGCGAGCCCGATCATCGATCGCATCGAGCCGGTAGCGGCCCGGCGTGCCGACGACCTGGCGCAGCTCCTCGAGACCGGCCTCGGCCGGCACGATGAGCGGCACGCCATCCTTGCCGTACACCACCTCGGGGGCGCCGCGCTGCTTCATGCGCCGGACGCGCCAACCCGTCGCTGTGGCCGGTAGGTCGAAGGCCTCTCCGTTGATGTTGAACGCGAGCTCGGACATGGTCGCTATCTCCTTGAAGTGGATGAGCCCGCGATGGATTCGCGCTTGCCCTGTGCCCCTCTTCTTGGAAGAACTCGGTCGCAAGTCCCACGTGCCATCCGATTTCTTGGAGAGAGATCTCGATCGAGCCTGATGGATCGATAATCAGCGCGTTAGAAACGATCGATGGCTGAATCATCCACGCCCTGATGGTCGGATTTGGTCCCGAACATGCTCACGGAGATGCCCATGCACATGGTCGCGAGCCTTTCTCCGGGCCAGGATTTCTCAGGCGAGCAGTTCGCAGAAGTGGCGCCCGATATGCCCCTGGACTCGGTTGCCCCTTTCTTTTCCTGATCGCACCGCAGACTGCGCGTGCGATGATGGTTGATGAATGAAGGCGTCGATCGATCTGAAAGCAGTCGTCCGTCACTACAAGCAGACGTTCCGCCCGCGTGCAGCTGCAGAACTCGCATCGTTTGAGGCGGAGGAGACTCTCGAAGCGGCAGTCGGTCGCGCGGCGCTCGCCCAAGAGCCCGACGGCACGCGCTATGGACACCAACGCCGGCGGACGGCGGAAGAGCTCCGACGCGGCACCAAGAAATTGCTTAGCTGTCTGCCGAAGCTGGCCGCAGCATCGAACTTCGGCCAGCTGTTCGAGGCCGTCGACGCCGCCGTCGGGCATCTCGACGGGCTGGGAGACCTCTACGTCTACGACACCGCGCTCCGCATCGGCGCACAGAAGAAAGTGTTTCCAGCCCGGGTCTACCTGCATGCTGGAACGCGCGCTGGAGCGATCGCGCTGCTGGGAAAGGATGCCAAGGATCTCAAGGTCATCTTCAAGTTCGAGTTGCCGAAGGAACTACATGAACTTGAAGCGCACGAGATCGAGGACGTCCTGTGTATCTACAAGCGCTACTTCACAGGCGAAGTAACCCAGCTCGATGAGAACAAGAGTTGTTGGATCGATGAGGATGAGCAAGCCGCCGCCGTTCGGCAGGTAGGCTGCTGATTCGTCGTTCCTACTTTGGAACCCAGAGGAGTGTGATCATGCCCTTCGTGTCGGGCACCATGCCCTTCGTGTCGGGCACCGGAGCTCGGCCCCAGCCTCTGCTGCGATCCATGCGTCAGGCGCGAGCTGCCGCGGCACGCGATCGCGAGGGACCGAAGCCGTGTGCTGTCGATCCGCACGCCGTCGCTGATCACCCCCACGGCGTCGCCTCAGTTGAACCCAGTTGCCTTCGACCGTCGCACTCACGCGGCCGGTCGACCAGAAGTAGCCGGTGGTCGTGCGACCGCGCATCACGGTGCGCCCGACCTCGATCAACGTCGGCTTCCCGCGCCCAGCACCCGCAGCCTTGAGAATGTCTTCGAGATCCAAACTCATTGCAGCCTCCTCATCGATGCGGCATCGCCGCTGGGCTTGCCACCTTGCCGTCTCCGGTAGGTTGGTCGCGCGCTTCGTCGGGTCCTGTTCCCTTCACACGTCGGGATGAGTGGACAGCGTACTCGACCGACCGCCGTTGGAACACGCTGACCGTTGCGACCAACTCGCCGGTTGAAGCGGTCTCGGCGCTCGCGCTCGAATGGTCACCAATTTTTCCCGACCCTCCCGTTCACCGACGAATTCGACGCGTGAGAAGGAAGGGCGATCTGCCCCCAACTCGCATCGTTCGATCTTTTCGCGCCGGCTTCGCGGGCCTCGCGATCGGCGGTGCGTCCTACATCCTTCTTCCGTTGCGGGCCACTGGAACGAGTCGTCCTTGGTCGAGGCGAACGCTGCGCAGCAACCAGGCAAGATCGGATTCCCAGTCCCCGACGGCGTCTTCCAGCGCAGGTCGTGCGCCGTTCAGGCTCGTGAGTCGCCGAAGAAGTGCTTCTGTCTGCTGCTTACGGCGTTTGGTCCCGGGCTCCCCCCAGCGTTCTCGGTACTCAGGTTCGAAGACTCCCGGCGGGATCGGGAAGCGGCAGACGAAGTCGTCAAGGATCTCCCGACGAACATTCGCGATGGCGCCCTGGGCTCCCACTTCGTAGCCAGCCAACTTCAGTGGGCTTACTTCTTGAAACGCGCCGTTCACGCGACGCGATCCAGAGAATAGCTCGATGGCCGAATCACGGTTGATCGGGTGTCGAACACCGGCGCCGCGGAGCTGAAGCTCGAATGAAGCGACCGTCGGTCGCGGCATCGACCTCTGGGCTATTGGCGACGGCCTTGGCCGTGATGGCCGCTCCGGCTTCTTCACCGGCGCGGATGCCAACCGCCTCGCATGCCGACCGTGGGTGTTTTTCAGAAGGCCGGTCACCGTTGCCTTCATCCCGTCGGCCTCATCCCTACGCACGGAACGCCCAACGAGGGACGCCAGCTCGGCCGATGTTCGCGGTCTCAGCTCGTTCTGTGTGAGACCGGCAAGCAATTGTTCCACCCTCACCAACTGACCGGTTGACAGCGTTCTGAAGTCAATCGGGGGGTTCGATTCGGCAGGGAGAGTTGGAGACGCCACGGACTTTGACGACACCAGCCTGGCAGATGGCCATGGCACCGGCGTGAAGTTCGTTTGGGTCAACACCCCCTCGAGGACGGCGCTCCAGACGAATGCCCGAGCTATTCCGCGTTCGAACTTCACGAACAGGCAGAGCTTGGTGTTCTGGACGACCCTGCCAAGACCAAGACCGTCGCGATGTCGGACCTCGCAGCCAACAGGAAACCCACGCCGCACCACGAGAATGTTGCGGTCACTGGTCATCGGTCAGCGTGTCCTTCGAGCGCCGAGCCGTGCCCCGCTCTACTCATGTCGCATACCGCGCGTGCATCGCGTCGACGTTCGCACGCAACGAAGCTCGCCAACTCGCTGGCGAAACGAGCTCGGCGAACGGCCCGAAGGTCTGCAGCCAAGGGATGATCTCCCACTGGGCGCTCGATCGGACGCGATAGCGAAGTGAACCGTCGGGTTGCCGCTGCTTGCGCTCACTGGGGTGGAAGGTGCGCTCTTCAAGCTTCCACGCGATCTCCGCGTCGAACACGATCTCCACGTCTTCCTCCTGATCGCTGACGAAGATGCCGAAGGCCTTCGAGCTGTGCTCGTCCACGTCGACGTTCGGTACCGCGAACACCTCGGGCGTGACGTCGAGCTCGCGAATCCGATGGACCGCGAGCGTGGTGATGCGCTCGTGTTCGCCGATGCACGCGAGCACGTACAAGGCCGATCGGTGCCAGACGAGGCGCAAGGGTCGCACCCGGTGCTTGCGTGTCGTTCCCTTCGACGCAGCGTGATAGGTAATGTTGCACGCGTGACGGCGCGCGATCGCGTCGACGAGCTGATCGATCTGCTCGCTCTGTGGCTCGTAGTCGACGTTTCCTCGCACGTGCGGGACGAACACGCGTGCCATCGCATCGAGCCCGCCGTTGTGCCGCGGGCTCAGGAAGCCGCGAATCTTGGTCGTCACCGCCAGCAGATCTTCATGCAACGGCGTCCCCGCAAGGCTCGCGAGGGCCGCCTGAGCCGCGTAGATCGCGAGCAACTCGGTGACCCCGAAGGTGATCGATTCGAGCGCGCGGATCTTCTGATCGATCCGGTACGCCTTCTTCTGCTTCCCGACGTTCTCTTCCACCACGGCGAAGTCGCGCTCCAGGGTCGCCAGGTCCCGCTCGATCGTCGCCTTGCTAACGCCAAGTTGCTCCGCGAGTCGCTTCACGCTGTAGGGTTCCGTCGCGTCCGCGAGGAGACGCAACAGCGCCCATTGCCGGACGAGCTGCTGCGAATCGGGTCTCCGCTCCGATGTGTTGCTGCTCGTCTCGGTCACAGTTCCATCATCGACGATCGGCCTGACATTCGCATCGCTACGTGCGCTCTGGGCTTGATCCACTCCCGTAGACGGGTTGGATGTGTCGCCGTTACTGCTTCCGGCGCGTGCGACTTCGCGCCGGCTTTTCGAATGCTGCTGCGAGCTGCTTGAAGGTCTCACGTTCAGCAGGCGTGGGTTGACGAGTTCGTGCTGGCTGGAGGATGGCCCATTCGTCGACGCAGCGTCGGATTGCCTCCGACAGGGAGGAGCCGTCGTGCCTGGCACGTCGATGAAGCACGACGAGCTGACGCTCGGAGAAGCGGACCGCAACCAGCGTCCCCTTGGGGTCATCAGTTGGTCTACCGCCAGGCATGAGTATTGTTATACAGAAGGTCCTCGCTGGGTCAATGAGTATTGTTATACGGAAGTCGAATGGCGAAGATTGTTATACGGAACGTCAGGCCGCATCGAGAGCGGCCAGCTCGGTGGCGTTCCGCTTCTCGTAGAAGCGTCGCTCGTGCTCAGCCGGTGCGACGTAGCCGATGGACGAGTGACGCCGACGCTGGTTGTAGAACACCTCGATGTAGTCGAACGCGAGTTCCTTTCCACGACGAATCGATTCGAACGTGTCACCGAGCTCGAGCTTGAACGTCGAGTTCCAGCTCTCCATCGCCGCGTTGTCGTAGCAGTTGCCCGTACGGCTCATGCTGCACACGAGTCCGTGCTTCGCGAGGAGCTCACGGTAGTCCTCGCAGGTGTACGTGCTGCCGCGGTCGGAGTGATGGAGCAACCCGATGTCGGGCCGCCGCCGTTTGATGGCAGCCTCGAGCGCTGCCATGGTGAGGTGACGATCGTTGACCGCACTCATCGCCCACCCGACGACGATCCGTGCGTAGAGGTCCACGATCGCCGCGAGGTAGAACCTGCCGGTCGCCGTCAGCAGCTCGGTCGTGTCACCAACCCAGCGCTGGTTCGGCGCCGCCGCCTCAAACTCGCGGTTCAGCACGTTCGGGGCGATCGGCTGGTCGTGCTCACTCATCGTCGTCGAGCGGTACCGTTTGCGAACACGGGCGACGAGCTTGGCCTCTCGCATCAGCCGGATGACACGATTCCGGCCGACGTGCTCGTCCTCGAGATCTGCATGCACGCGCGGGCTGCCGTACGTCTTCCGGCTCTGGTCGAACGACTCGCCGATCAAGACCCTCAGTCGCTCGTCCTTCTTGTCGTGCGTCGAGGGCTCACGTTTGAGCCACGCGTAGAACCCGGCAGCCGACACCTTGAGCACGGCGCACATCACGACGATGGGCCAGGTGGCCCTCTCCGCGAGGATGAACGCGAACTTCATGCGTTGTCCTTCGCGAAGAAGGCCACGGCTTTTTTTAGGATGTCGCGCTCCATTTTTACGACCCGAAGCTCCTTGCGCATCGCTGCGAGCTCGGCGCGCTCGTCGGTCGTGATCCCGGTCTTGCCGCCCGTCCGATCTGCGCGCGCACGCCGAACCCAGAGGCCCAACGCCGATGGCGTCAGGTCCAAGTCTCGCGCGACGTCGGCGACCTTCTTGCCCTCTTCAAGGACCAGGCGCACGGCACCTGCCCTGAACTCATCCGTGTATTGCCGCTTCGCACGCATCGCGCGCGGTTCCTTCGTTGCCATCTTCGCCACTGTATCCGCCTCTCGTGGTGTGCCCACGGGAGTGGATCAAGCCCAGTGCGCCCTCTTGGCACCTGGGACACTTGCGCTGAACGATGTCCGAACCGCTGGTTCCATAGCGATGGCCGCAGTCGCGGCAGAGCAGTTCGTAGGCGCTGCAAGTGATCCGTCCCAGGCAGATCGGTCGGTCGCACGTTCTCTTGTCTATTGCGGTTCACGTAGCCCGGTTCCGTCGTGGCGACCACGGGCTCCGCGAAAGCACTCGTCGTGCTCGCACGACGTTCTGCGAAACGCGGCGTGGTTCCGCGCGTTGCACCCCAGATGCCAACGATCACGACGAGGTCGTCGTTGAAAACGTAGTACAGGTGGTAACGGGTCGAGCGCAGCAAGTAGCGATGAAGGCCCGGAATTGACCGATGTGCGTAGCGCACGCCGACGCCGGCTCCCATGCCGAGAAGCGCGAGCGCGTCGGCGAGCTCTTCGACAAAGAGGTTCGGGGCTGCGTCGCGATTCTCCAGCCACCATTGATCGATCCGCCTGGCATCGTCGTCAGCCTCTGGTGTCGAGACAACGTGCCGGCGTCTCATCGGCGGGCGCGCAGCTCGGCGAGCAGCTCACCGACCGGACGCACAGTCCCAGCTTTAACGCTTTCCCATGCCACAGCAAGGTGAGCATCGAGCTCCGCTCGTTCATGGGCATCCAGGTCATCACCTTCGTCATCGACCACGAGGTTCAGCGTGGTGCCCTCGGGTAAGAGGGTGGGTTCGTCGACGATGATGCGGCCGCTCGAGACCTTGGCGCGGATCGACATGATCGAAAGCGTAGCACCTCGCCCCGTCGACGAGGAGTCACTCTGCCTCGGGGTCAAGACCTCAGCGTGATCCCCCGACGGTCAACGCCCCCAGGAGGTGCTGTCGCCTCCGGTATCCACAACAGCGTGATTACGCCCTTGGTCTCGGGCACGACCGCCGAGTGTTCGACGAGCTCCACGCCAGCATCGGTCGCGATCCACGCGTCGGCCGCGATCGACCGAGCGCGATCGTCGACTTTCCCGTTGTGAACGTAGCCGTACGCAAGGGACGCCGGATCGAGTCGCTTCCCACGCGGCACGTTCGCTGGGAACGTCTTGCTCGACACGGCCCACACCACTTTGCCGACCTCGGAGTAGATCGCCGCACACCGTTTCGACGTCAGCTCCGCGAAACGGATCGTCGTCGCCTGCAAGGGCATCGCGTACTCCGTGGCGATCGCATGCGTGACGTCGAGGCTTGGCGTCGCGGTCTCGATGGTCTTGGCCAGCAACTCGGAGGGCATGCATACCCCCGCGGAGACCGTGTTCGCTTCAGCTTCGGGATGGCGCGCGGTGCCGGGACCCACCGGTCGAAACGGCTCTCGTTTGCACAAGGCACCGATCCGAGAGGCTGGATGGCGAAGCACGAAGTGCCCGAGCTCGTGCGCGATGCTGAAGCTGCGCTCGCCCGGGTGACACGGACGATCCGAGACGCGGATGATCGGCCTCGGCCCGACCTTGAGGCGTGCGCGTGCGCCGTCGAGTTTGCCTTCGATGACCTTCACCCCGAACGCGGCGGCGTACATCTCGACCTTGATGTGCGCCGCCGATCGCACGCCGAACCGCTTGTTCATCTTCTTCGCCTCGTCATCCGCGAGACGAATACCGAGCTCGCGATCGGTTATCACGAGAGATCCTCGGTCGCCGCCTCCGCGTCCTGGATCATCGTGCGCAAGTCGTCATCGGTGACGTCCGTCAGGTTCCGATGGGCGAACCCGAGCGCGGGGAACCGCTCCTGGAGTCCCACGAGCCGGGCGACGAGCGCGTCACGCAGGAGCGCGAGCAGGTCGGGACGGATCGCGTGCCGCTCGACATGCACAGGCCCGAGCTGTTCGAGCTCGGCCCGTCGCATCGCGGCCAGACGATCGTCGATGAACCCGCGATAGCGGGTGGTGGCAGCGCGGCTCTCGGCCGTCGGCTTGCCCTCTTCGACCTCGTAGCGAGCTGCTTCGTCGGCGAGTGCGTCGAGGATGTTCATGCTGTCGATCGTTTTCTTCATCGTCATTGCTCCTAGTTGACGAACGCGGCCATGACCGCGTCGCGGGTGTGCGCAGGTAGTTCCAGCAGGGTTCGGTCCAGCCGTCGTCGAACATTCCGATAGGTCCTCGCCGACATCCCGGTCTCCTTCATGATGTCGACGCGTTCGAGCGCGCCGTGCACGACGATCGCGTCGAACAGCTTCACGAGGTCAACATCACCGACGATCCGTTGCCGGACCGCGGCGACCAGTGCTTCGGCAGTTCGACGGATCACGTGAGCCTCATCGGCTCGCTCCAACGCGGCGCCAGCAAGCATGCTCTCACCGGAGGAGACATCGGTCGTGTCCTCGTCGAGCACGTCGCACTTCGCGTTGTCGCGCCAGCGCCTGCGAGCGTCATCGCGGACGCGGTACCGCACGGTATCGAGCAGGTGGGTCTCGAGAGGCTGACGCTCGTAGTTCCACGACAGTGTTCCGTCGAGCGTGTCGGTGATGACGCCCATCATCATGTCGTCGACGTCCGCCGCGTTCACATGCTGCGTGCGACCCGCATAGACCTGCAGGCGTGCCCGCGTGGCGCGATGAACCTTGTCGAGCAGCGAGCGGGTTGCCTGCGCGTCGAATTGCGCACGCCATGGCTCCGGATTCTTCGAGCCGTTCTGCTCATCCATGGGAGACACCGTCCGCGGCGACCTTCGAGTCCGTGGTCTCGCGAACCCGGCGACGCGCCCACTCGGTCCACGCCCGCACCACGACCTTGAGCCGCTCGGTCTCGCGCTGGGACTCGGGATTTGGCTCGTCGCTCGGATCCGGTTTCCGGGCGCGCTGCATGTCACGGTACCCGCTCAGGTCGTCGAGCTCCTCCCACACGTGGTGTGCGACCTCGGCGCGCTCGCCGTCCGAGCCGCAGAAGTCGGCACGCAGTCGGTCCTCGTCGAAGATGTTCCGCCACGCATCGTCGAACGAGACGTTCTCGTTCGCGGCACGCAGGCGTGCGAGACGCTTCATCGCGCGTTGTGCGCGGCGTGCGATGTCGACTCGTTCGCCGTCGGAGAGGCGAAGCTCGAGGTTGAAGGTTTGCTCGTCGAAGGTGTCGTCGTAGTAGCCGCTGTCGTTGCTGTGGTCGGGCATCGTGATCCTCCTGGCTGGAGCGAAAACCTAGAGGATCGGTCCGACACTGCGCGACTGTTCAGTGTACGATCTCTCGGCGCTCCCGCTGGAGATCCAAGCACTTTGGAAATCGACACCAAGAAATTCGTGAGTTCCGATCCCGATGGCCAACACCGCGATCGCGGCCGCGAACGGCTCGCGCGCGTGATCGCGTGAACGTCCGTGCGGGCACCATGGCGTACCCAACGCGACCACGATCGAGTCTCTCGGTGGGGGATGGACAGGCGAGGAAGCGCTCGCGATCTCAATTCTCTGCGCATTGACGCACGACCCCGCAGAGCCTCGTGCCTTCGAGCAGGCCCTTTTCAGCTCGTCCGCGGATCGACACCAGGGCACAACATGCAGAAGTCGCCGATCGCTGCCGCTCGATGAATGCCGTCGAGGATCGCGCCACCATGCCCCCCGAGATCTGGCTCCACCTCCTGGATCTTCGCGAGGATCTGCGGACCGTCTCCAAAACCGAGCTGACCTCTGGCTTTTCGCTCCATGGCGTCGCGCAGAACGCGGATTGTTTCCCGGCGGCCCAGAAGAAGGTAGTTCCCGGTCGGGGCTCGGAGCGTGACGACCGCGCCGTAGGCGTCCGGGTTGCCGACGAACTGTTCAAGCGTGCGCCCGATGTCGCTTTCGGGAACCCCCCACTGGGCTGCGCGGACACGAACCCAGTCAACGAAGGTACGAATGCCAGCCTGTCGCTCTCGCGGCATGTCCAGCGCGACCTCGGCCTGCCGCTTGAGCTGATCGATCTCGGGTCCATCGGTCTTCAAGATCGGAAAGCAGCGCCCCCAGAGCCCTTCGGAGAGCGCACGTGCGCAACGCCCCAGCGACTCCGACGTGTTCGAGCTGGACACCGCGCGCGCCGTCGGAGGAACTCTCCCGTCTGCAGTGGCGTGAGACGACAACCACGCGAAGTCCTTGCCGTCGAGGAACACTGCGATCGGACGTGACTCTCCTTGCTCGGTCTCGAACGCTGCCCAACCGGCGTACTGGATCAAGATCTCGGAGGTGGGCATGCCGATCAGATCGATGAGCGCTGCCGGATCGCGAGCGATCGATGCGATTCGGAGCCCGCTGATCACTTCGGCGGCAGCACCGCGCCGCGCAACAGTTTCGACAATATCGGGGCGCCGATCGGCGAGATCGTCGACTCCGGCGAGATACGACTCGTACTTCCCGAGCTGATCGTGGATGTCGACCAGGTAGAAGAACCGCTTGTCTGGCAGAACGCGCGAGCCGCGACCGACCATCTGCGTAAACAGAGATGCGCTCATCGTCGGGCGAGCGAGGATCACCGTGCGGATCGCGGGGACGTCGACACCCTCCTTGAAGATCCCGACATTCACCAACACGTCGAGGACGTCGGGGCCGTTCGTCTTCCGAAACCGCGCAACGATGTCGTCGCGTGTCTCGCCATCGTCATCGGAGACCACGTAGTCCGCGTGCTCTCCAAACATCTTGGCGAGCTTCTTCGCGTGGTCCTGTGTGCCCACGAAAATAAGCGTCTTCCCGAACTTCTCGCGGTTTCGTTGCCAGACCCCGTGAATGAACTTGTTGCGAGGCGTCGTGTTCAGCTGACCGAGACTGTCTCCTGAGAAGTCCCCGGCTGACTTCTTCATCTGGAAGTCCATGTTCGTGTCGAACCGCATCCGGTGAAATGGTGCGACTCGACCGATCGCAGCGAGTTCGCAGAACGATTTCCGAAATGCGATCGACTGGAAGATGGGCTTCGCAGGTTTCGAGAACGTGAAGTCCAGAAGAGAGCAGGTCTCGCCGCTCTCAAGGCGATAGGGAGTGGCCGTGAGCCCGAGAACTAACGGACCGTCGTCGCGATACGCCTTGTAGAACGAGAGCCAGCCCGTGTAGCTTTCGGAGGCCGCATGGTGGGCCTCGTCGATGACGATCAGATCAGGGTCGTCACCTGGGCCCTCGATCACCAGGTTGTTCATGAGCCAAACACGAGCGGTCTTCTCCTTCTCGCCGAACTCGTTGTACTTGTGGTAGCGCCGACCAACCTGAGCAGGATCGAGGCCCTGTTGCTCGGTGAACGCTTTGAACGCCTGGTCGAGCAGTTCTCGACTGTGCGCGATCCAGATGACCATCTTGCCGCGATCCACGAACTGCGCCTTCGCAAAGGTAGCGGCGACAAGCGTCTTCCCAGTCCCCGTCGGCAACGAGAGCAGGGTGCGTCGCTGCGAACGGAACGTCCGTTCCAACTCCAGCAGTGCGTCCTTCTGATATGGGTGAAGTTGCATTCGCGCTATCTCCTTGACCTCGTTCGCCCCGCGAACTGTGACCGAAACTGAACTGACTTGATTACCTACGGAAAGAGTGAGGTAGGATCGAGCTTCAGGTAGTAGCCCCGCGCGATCGGACTGGTGTCCCCGCGATCGACCTTCCGCTTTCGTCTCGCGTCACCGGCCAGCCCCGCCGGCACGAGGATCTCAAGGTCGTCATCGGACATGCGCGCGAACGGGTGCAGATCCAAGTGCAGCGCGCGGCCCATCTCGCGTTCGACTTCGAGGTCGTGGACCTCGAATGAGCGTTGGATAGAGTCGGCCGTTTGTGTCGGAACACTCAACGACAATCCGATCCAGTCAGATTTCCCGAGGTGGTGGATCCGGTTGGACCTCTGAAATGCAAGCCACACGCTGCCCTGACGCCGACTACTTCGAAACGACCAGAATGCCGCGAAGACAAGATCCTCGAGCGCGGAAGTTCCGACCCTTGCGGCCGCGACTTGAAGGAGAAGGACATCCTGTTCCTCGATCGTGATGTGATCTCTGCCTTCATAGAGTTCTGGCGGCGGCGGGTTCTCGATTGCGTCGACGAGAGCCCTTACCTTCTTGACTGCCGCCGGAGCGTGGTCCCCAGCGCCAGCCTCTGTCATGACGTCAAGCGCCTCATTCAAATGTCGGAGCTTCCCGCTCTTCTTCCGAAGCGACTCGACTTTATCGACGGTGATCCGAACCTCGGTGTCACAGAAGAACTTTACGAGCTTCGCGTGCCGGTCGGGAGAAGCGTCCTGGCCCATCACCGATCGAAGGGTCTTGAGCCTCGCCTCGCGGCTCTGGCTTCCCATCAGAAGCAGCCCCGGATCGATAACCTTGGAGTTCATTCACGCTCCTTCGCATCACTTCCGAACTCGCAGGATCCACCGTTCGTGCCGGCATCGCAACCACGTCAGGGATGCGTTTGCGCGTCCGAGAAGATCGTCCACGTTCAGGTCGAGGATGGACACCATGCGTCGGCTGCCGCTCTGGTCGAAGACCGCTCCGCAGGTCGAGGCGGTTGTCGCGTAGCTTTGGACCGTGATCAGCGTCGAACATCGCCTTGCGGCTGATCCATACAACTTGACCGGCAGCACTTGACCGGCAGCACGCTTACAGCCGGCTCGCAACCATCGTAAAATGGACGGCGTGAAGGGGGTGGAGTGATGACGTTGAGCAGTCTCGCGAGAGCACGCGTGGCCTGGCTCAACGAGCTCAGGATCGAGGGCCCCCTGCCGGAGCGGACGGTGATCGTTCGCAGCGAGTCGATCGCCCATTGCTGGCGCCGGGATCACCGCAGCAGGTCGTGCTGATCTCCTTCTCGGGACTCGGTTCGTAACGCCCCTTGCCGCGGCCAGCTCGAGTTCGTCGGCGTCGTCTTCTTTACTGGCGAGGAGCAGGTCGAAGGTTGCTGGGTACGTTGAGCGTCACCAAGATCGATCGAACATGCCGGGCAGGAACCGCCGAAGAATGCACAGTCGCATCGACACATGTTGGACCAGGGCGGTACGCTACGTCGAGGCAGACGGGCGCGGCTGGCCCACAACCCATCGAAGAGGTTGGGGATTCCCAGCATCCCAGTCGATCTTGATGCACGTGGAGAACCCGAAGATCTGCACTGGACCAACCTTCGAGGGGGCCATCTCGCCCAGAAGGACGCCCAGCCATGCCCGCTAACGTCCCCCCTCGCGAAGGGATGATGGCGGTGATCCGCAACCGCCGCGCGCTCATCACGGGTGTGCAGGCGTTCGATGCTGACGAGCGCGGTCGCTTCCACCTCGTCGAGGTCGAATACACCGATGGCGTGGGAGCCGAGACCGACCAGTTGCTCTGGGAGGTCGAGCCCGAGCCTGAGGTGCTTGAACCCTCGGCGCTACCGCGCGTCGATGCGGCGCCGCCGATGGACCCGCGCGAGCTCGACGCAATGGTCCGGGCAGCCCGTTGGTCAGCGCTTACGCCTTCGTTGCCCTTTTCAGGACTCGATGAAGACCGGCCGCCATTGGCCGCACCACTGTTCGGAGCAGTCCATCCCGAAGCATTCCAACTCGTGCCCGTGTTGCGCGCGCTTGAGATGCCACGTGTGGCGCTGATGCTTGCCGACGCCGTCGGCCTCGGAAAGACCGTGCAGGCAGGCATGGTGCTCCGCGAGCTGATGCTTCGGCGACGCATTCGTCGCGTCCTTGTCCTTTGCCCGGCGTCACTACGCACACAATGGCGGGAGGAGATGGACGAGAAGTTCTCCCTGTCGTTCGATGTCGTCGATCGCCCGCACACTCTGCGCCTGCAACGAGAGCTTGGACTTGATGCGAACCCATGGCGTGTCCACGAACGCATCATCGCGAGCTACCACTACCTGAAGCAGCCCGACGTACTCGAACAGTTCCGCGGCACCGCCGAGCCGGGCGAAGACGGTCGTCTACGCTGGGACATGCTCATTATCGATGAGGCACACAACCTCGCGCCGTCGAGCTTCGGCGAGGACTCCGATCTCGCGCAGATGCTCCAGCTCATCTCGCCGTGGTTCGAGCACCGTGTGTTCCTGACAGCGACGCCGCACAACGGACACACGCGGTCGTTTTCGGGTCTGCTCGAAACACTCGACCCCGTGCGATTCACACGTAAGTCGAAGCTAGAAGCCCACGACCGCGCACGAGTCTCCGAAAGCGTGATTCGCCGCCTCAAGAGCGAGATCAACGCGGCATACGTGTCGCTCGGCGAGCCCGCCCGCTTCTCGGATCGTATCGTTGACGGGCTGCCGGTCCTTCGCTTCGGTGCACAGGAGCGAGCGCTGTCCGACTCTTTCCACGACTTCAAACGGGCATTGCACAAGACGACCGCTGCTGCGACCTCGAGCGAACGCGCTGCGGCGGGCTTCGCTCTCGAGGTGCTGCAGAAGCGTCTTCTCTCGGGCCCGTGGGCGTTCGGCCAAAGTTGGCTCACGCTCCTCGGAGGACTCAAGACGCAGGATGCAGCGATCGGCACAATCGACACGCTCGCCAAGGTGCGCGGTATTGTGCAGGACGACACGGACGACGATACCGAGCGTGACAGCCGCGAGCGGCAGGCGAGCCGCACAAGCGGTGCGTGGTTGCGCAACTTCAAGCAAGCGCTCGAAAGCGAGATCGCCGACGTGACGAGCGCAGTACGCGCGCTGAGCATCGAGGAGGTCCCTGCGGGTCTTCGTGACGCCGAACGACGTGACGCCGTCTCCCAGGCAGCGACGATGGTTCGCGCCGATGCACGGTTCAAGGCGCTCGAAATGCTGATCGACGAGAAGCTTCGCGTTCGAGACAAGTGGCGTGACGACCAGCCGCCCGAGCGCCTCATCGTGTTCACCGAATATCTCGCCACTCTCGACTATGTGCGTGCCCGTCTCGTCGCGCGTCTTGGTGACGGCGACTGGTTACGCGTGCTGTACGGCGGCATGAACGACGACGAACGTGATGCCGTGAAGCGTGCCTTCAACGACCCGAAGAGCACGGTGCGCGTACTCCTTGCCACCGACGCTGCTGGCGAGGGCCTCAATCTCCAACGCGCATGCCGCCTGCTACTGCACTGGGACATCCCGTGGAACCCGGGGAAGATGGAGCAGCGCAACGGCCGCCTTGATCGTCACGGCCAAGAGCGCGACGTGCACGTCTTTCACTTCGACAGCACTGATGACGCGTCGATGCGCTTCCTGGGAAAGGTGCTGAAGAAGCGCAGCCAGACACGCGAAGACCAGGTCGTCACCGATGAACTGTTTTCTCAGGCGCTATTGAAGCACTTTGAATCGGACGAGAACGTCGACATCGCGGAAGAGCGCCTCGACTCGACGATCAAGAATCTGAAGGCTGCGCAAACGCAGCTCGATGTGCCCGATGGTGTTCCGCTACCCGGTCAAGTTGACCGCGAGCGTCTCGACGAACTACGCGCCGAGATCGATCTGTCGCCCGAGTCACTGCTCGACACCCTCGAGACAGCTCTCGCCGTCGACGCTGGACGACCACGGCTCAAAGAGGATCGGGCTGGTCGCTACCGCTTCATCCCTCTTGCCTCGGGTGGACCGGTGCCCGCCGCGTGGCTCGACGTGGTCGATCACACGCTGCGCGAAGGCGGCCCCGCGGGACCGCTATCGGCCTTGGTCTTCGATCCCGAGCACTACGTCGCGATGAGATCTGGCCGTCCCGTGTTCCTGCCCGAGCCCGACTCGCGGCTCTTGCACCTCGGGCACGCGCTCTACCACCGCGTGATGAGTGTGTTCGCGCGTTACCGCTTTCCTGGTGGACCGACGGCCGCGACGCGGTGGACCGTTCGCGCGTCGACAGACGTGCCCAAGGGCGCGGACGCGCTCGTCCTCCTAACCATTGAAGAGTTGGCGGTCAACGAGCTACGCGAGCCCTGCCACCACTGGGTGCGGACGTTGGCGTTCCCTGTCACGAAGGGCGCGCTTGGTGAGGCCCTCCCGCATCGCCCCGCCGCCGCGTGGCAGTCCAGCGACAAGCCCGGCCATGCGGCGGCGGCTCGCGAGATCTGGGAGGACGTCGAGCGCGAGCTGAAGAAGCGCGTGATAGCGCTAGCCAAGGAGCACACGACGGACCTCGGTGCACGCCTGAACCGCGCGAGCAAGCGTGTCGAGAAGAACGAGAAGGAGCGCTTCGACCGCCGCCGCAGGGAACTCGAGAAGGCGATGAAGGATACCGTCCTCGACAAGCTGCGCGAGGAGGCTGAGCGCTATCTCCGGCAGCAGAACCTATTCGCAGACATCAATGAGGACGAACGTCGAAAGGTCTCGGACATCCAAGCTGCAAGGCGGATCCAGTCCTGAGCGCTCGACGGCGCACGCATGAAATTCGTGGTGCTTGACGGCGACGCTTGAACGGCGGCCGAAGGAGGATCAGCCTCGGCGGTATGGCCAGCAAACCGAGACGAGTCAGCGCCCGAGCCA
>JAPLLF010000235.1 GCA_026387715.1 Pseudomonadota bacterium | reverse complement strand
TGGGCAGCGACACGTGCCCCCGCTGCATCGACGCCGACACCTCGACGGCGACGACGACCGCGCCCCGCCGGGTGACGAGGCGGACCGCCTCGCCGCTCGCGACGCCCACCGCCGCGGCGTCGTCCGGGTTGATCCGGAGGGCCACGGCGGCGTCCTTCTTGCGCCACGCCGGATCGCGGATGATCGTGTTGGCGGTGAACGCGCGGCGCTCGCCGGCGCTGAGCACGAACGGGTACGCGGCGTCGGCGGGGGCCACGTCGGTCGCGAGCCGCGCGAGCTCGTCGAGCAGCTCCGGCAGCGCGAGGTGCAACTTGCCGTCGGGCGTCTTCACGCGGCGCCAGGTGTCCGCCCAGGTGTCGATGGCGAAGACCACGCCCGACTTGGCCGCGACGATCGCCTCGAACAGCGCGCACGCCGCCTCGAGCGGGGGCCCGCCGAAGCCCGCCCGGGCGAGCGACGGCCCGTGCTCCATCGCCACGCGCGCGAGCAAGCCGAACACCACGGCGCCCTCGCGCTGCGCCTCCGGGAGCTCGAGGGTGCGGTACAAGAGGATCGGCGCCTGCCCCGCCAGCCGTGGATCGCGCATCACGGTCGTCAGGAACACGCTGGCGTACGCGCGCAGCCCCTGGGCCGCCGCCGCCCGCAGCGGGGCGTAGTCGGCCTCGGTCACCAGGCCGAGCGCCTCGACCAGCCGCGCGTGGATCTCGGCCTCGGGCAGCGTGCCCGGCGCTGGCGCGAGCAGCCGATGCCGGAGATGAAAGTAGTTCTCGGGAAACTCGAAGTTGAAGAACGTCGCTTCGGCTTTCTCGAACTGGCTGGCCGACGGCAGGATGTAGTGCGCGAGCCGCGCGGTCTCGCTCATCGCGACGTCGATCACGACGAGGGTGTCGAGCGCGGCGAGCGCCTCGCGCATGCGCCTGCTGTCGGCGAGCGAGTGCGCCGGGTTGGCGGCCTCGACGATCATCGCGCGGTAGCGCTTCGGGTGATCGGTGAGGATCTCGTCGGCGATCACGTTGCACGGCACGAGGCCGCCGACGACGCGCGCGCCGACCACCGGGCTCGTGCGCTTGGCCTCGCCGTTGGCGATGTCGACCATCGTCGCGGGGATGAACGCCGTGCCCGGCTTGCCGAAGCTGCCGGTCAGCAGGATCAGCAGCCGGTGCAGGTAGCTCACCAGCGTGGAGTGGCGGTTCATCTGCACGCCGAGATCCTCGAAGCTCGCGAACGCCTGGGCCCCCGCGATCGCCGCCGCCGCCTGGCGCACGAGCGCCTCCGGGACGCCGGTGCGCGCGATCGCGTCGGCGATCGAGTGCGCGCCGATCGCCGCGAGCACCACGTCGACGTCGGCGGCGATCGCGTGCGCCGCGAGGAACGCGCGATCGATCCCGCCGTCCTCGATCAGGATGCCGAGCAGCGCGACGAGCAGGAACGCGTCGGTGCCCGGCTTCACGGCGAGGTGGATGTCCGCGAGCTCGGCGGTCTCGGTGCGCCGCGGATCGACGACGATCAGCGTGCGCGCGGGATCCGCGGCGAGCTCCTTGAGCGTCACGCGGGCGCGCGGGATCGAGTGCGAGTGCCACGGGTTCTTGCCGAGGAACAGCGCGACGTCGGCGTGCTCGAAGTCCGCGCGGGTCGCGCCGCCCATCATCTGCGCGCTGACCCAGAACTCGCCGGTCTTCTCCTGCGCGAGCGCGCTCGAGCGATGGCGCGAGCCGAGCGCGCGCCGCGTGGCCGTCGCGTACGCGCCGCACAGGTGGTTACCCTGCCCGCCCCCGCCGTAATAGAAGATCGCGTCGCCGCCGTGGGTGTCACGCACCGCGGCGAGCCGCGCGGCGACCTCGCGGATCGCGGTGTCCCAGTCGATCGCCTCGAACGTGCCGTCGGGCCGACGCCGCAGCGGCGACGTCAGCCGATCGCTGCCGTGCTGGTAGTGATCGAGCCGGTGCGGCTTCTCGCACGCGTAGCCACGCGACGACGGGTGCGCCTTGTCGCCGCGCAGCTTCACGAGGTGGCGATCGCCCTCGCCGCCGAGCTGCACCTCGAGGCCGCAGTTGCACTCGCACAGGATGCACGCCGTCTTCTTCCACGCGGTCATCCCGGCAGTGTCGCTCACCCTGCCCCGGCTTCGCCTACTTGTTCGCTTCGCTCACCATTCCCCGGCGAAAGCCGGACTCGTAGGCTTCGCCTACTTCTTGGTGCAGACGACGTCCAGCGTGTAGGCCGAGGCCGCCCCCGCGAAGCCATCGATGACGGCGTAGTAGCGCTGGCCGGCGGCGACGCCCGCGAGCGTGACGGTCTCGGCCGCGAGCCCCGAGGCCTGCGCGACCGCGCGGCACGAGGCGCCGTCGCAGCCGCCCAGGGCGTCGTCGTCGAGCACGACGAGGTCGAGGTCGCCGTCGTGCGGCGTCATCGTGATCGTGATGTCGCCGGAGATCGGGCTCTCGAGCTCGTAGGCGATCTCGCCGCCGGTGTCCGCGCGCGCCCCGACGCAACCCGGGTACGCGGCGAAGCGGTTCGGATCGCCGACGCGGGTCTCGCCGTACACCCTGGTGCCGCACGCGAGCGCGATCGGCCGGGTGCACGCGCCGCCCGCCGGGGCGGGCACGCGCTGCGCCCAGTGCAGGACCGTGCGCTGATCACCCACCAGCCACACGTCGTCCTCGGCGCTGCCACCCACGCCCGACAGCTGCCCGGGTGGCGCGATCGCGAAGCTGCTCCAGCTGGCGCCGTCGTAGTGCATCGCCGGGCCCTGGAGGCCGACCATCCACACGTCGGTCGCTCGCGAGCCCCACGCCCCCATCGTGAGCCCCGCGATCGGCGTGGGCAACGCCACCCAGGTCGTGCCGTCGAAGTGCAGCAGATCCCCACCGCCCGCGAAGACCGACGACGGACCGCTGCCCCAGATCCACTGCAGCCGGGCGTGGAGCGGTGGCGTGGGCACCGCCGTCCAGGTCGTCCCGTCGAAGTGGACGAGATCATCGCCGCCCGCCCAGATGTCGGTCGCGCTGCTCCCCCAGATCGCCATCAGGTCGTTGCTGGTGCCGGAGCTGACCGGCGCCCAGGTGGTGCCGTTGTAGCGAACGATCGTCCCGGCGCCCCCAGACCTGGCCGCCGATCCCCCACACGTCGGACAGGGTCGCGGTCGTGCCCGAGCTCGAGGGCGACCAGCCGCCGGCGTCGTGATGAACGATCGTCCCGTTGCTGCCCACGGCCCACGCGTCCGACGCCGTCGCCCACACGCCATACAACGCATCGACCGTCACGAGATCCAGCGTCCAGTCGGTCCCGTCGTAGCGGAACATGCCTCCCTGGCCGAACATCGCCGCGCTCGCCCACGCCGCAATGCGCGACGTGCTCGCCACGTCGGTGAGGGACTCGCCGCCCACGCTCGAGCCCGTCCAGCCGGGGCCGTCGTAGTGCGTGATCACGCCGCCCGCGCCGGCCGCCCACAGATCCGCGCCCGAGCTGCGCCACAGCCCGTAGAGCTCCGCGGAGGTGCCCGACGGCTCGTCGGTCCACGCGGTCCCGTCCCAGTGGCGGATCGTCCCGCCGGTCCCGGCCACCCAGACGTCGGTCGGCGAGGTCGGCCACACCGCCCACAGGCTCGCGCCCGTGTCGGGTCCGAGCTGCACCCAGCTGGTGGTGCCCGGATCGTAGTGAAGGATCGTCCCCGTGTAGCCGACGATCCACACGTCGCCCGTGCTCGTGCCGCGCACCGCGACGAGGTAGCGCGTGGGTTCGAGCGTCGTGCTCCAGCTCGTGCCGTCGAAGTGCGCGATGGCGCTGCCGGTCGTCGGTCCCTCACCCACCGCCCAGACGTCGGTCGGGCTGTGCGCCCAGACGCTCAACCACCGCCTGGTGCCCATCGTGGTCTTGGTGAACGCGGTGCCGTTCCAGTGCAGGATCAGCCCGGCCTCGCCGACGATCCACACGTCGTTCGCCGCGCTGCCCGACACGTCGACCAGATCGGTCGTCGTGACCCCCGCGCCGAACGCGCTCCACGTGGTGCCATCGTACCGACGGATCTCGCCCCCCGAGCCGACGGCCCAGACATCGGCGGCGGCGGCGCCCCACACGCCGCGGGCCGCGATCCCGATGTTGACCTGCCGCCAGCGCCTGCCGTCGAAGTGGCCCGCCATGCCCGTGAGGTCCGCCCCCACCGTCCACACGTCGGTCGGTCCGCTCGCCCACAGGTCGTAGATCTGGTTGGTGGTGCCCGATGGGGTCGTCCGCCATTGCCCCCAGTGGCAACGATCGAAGTCGGTCTGGCAGAAGCCGTTGCAGCCGAGCGGGCCGCCCTTCGCGCCGAAGCTGTCGCACGCGCCGGGCTGGGTGACGCCGTCGCACAGCTCGCCGCCGTTGATCGCGCCGTCGCCGCAGTAGCCGGCGCATCCGGTGGTGTCGATCGCGCAGCTCGCGCACGCGAGCGCGCCGTCGTAGAAATCGAAGGTGCCACAGCTCGCGCCGCCGAAATCGGCGTCGTCGCAGACCTCGGGGCCGTTGCGCACGTGATCGCCGCACCTGCCGATGCAGTTGCTCTCGCCGATCGTCGCGCAGTCGGTGCTGCAGGTCAGCGACCCCGTGTAGTACCCCCGCGTCGTGCAGGCCGCGCCGCCGAAGTCGGTGCCGTCGCAGACCTCCGCGCCGTTGACCGCACCGTCGCCGCACGTGCCGACGCACCCGATCAGGTTGAAGCTGCAGTTGTCGAGGCACGACAGCGTGCCGCCGTGGAAGCCCAGCGAGGTGCACGTCGCGCCCGCGAGGTCGCCGCCATCGCAGTCCTCCGGGGGGACCTGCGCGACGCCGTCGCCGCAATACCCGGCGCACAGCGTCTTGTCGAAGGTGCAATCGTCGCGGCAGGTCACCGGCGCGGTGTTGTGGTAGCCGAGCTGATCGCACGTCTCGATCCCGCGCAGATCCTCGCGGTCGCACTGCTCCGAGCCCGCGGCGAGGTGATCGCCACACCCCTGACGCAGGCACACCTCGTGGCGGCAGATGCCGATCGCCTGCCCGGCGATGTCACAGGCCACGCCGTCGACGCTCCCGACGCAGACCTCGAGCTGCGCGGGGAGCACGCACCCGTGGTTGACGTCGTCGCACGCGGTGTTGCTCGGGCACAGGCGACCGTCCTCGCACGCGACGCTCGCGCTGTCGACACACCCGCCCCCGAGGACCGCGAGCCACAACAACCACACCGAGACACCCCGTCGTTCGCGCAGCATGTCCACTCACGGTAGCCCAACAACGCTTTCCATTTCGCGGCCCGTTGGTCATGCGATGATGACGCGATGCACTCGCTCGCGATCGTGGTGGCGTTCCTGGCGGCGGCTTGTTACGCGCCACATCCCCAGCCCGGGAGTCCGTGCGAACACGGGTGCCCCTCGGGCCTCGTGTGCTCCCCGGCGACCGACACCTGCGAGCTCGCCGCGACCGACGCCGGCGCGCTCGATGGCGTGGCGAGCGACGCGATCGTCGACGGCGCCCCGGTCGATGCCACGGTCGACGGCTGGAGCGGAGGCCACATGATCTACACGACCTCCACGACGTTCGTGGTGCCCACCGGCGTCACCACGATCACCGCGAAGGTGTGGGGCGGCGGCGGCGGTGGCGGCGGTGGCAAGGCGAACAAGCCCGCCGATCCTGCCGGCGTCGGCGGCGGCGGGGCGTTCGTACAGGCCAAGCTCGTCGTCGTCCCGGGCCAGACGCTCACCCTGGTGGTCGGCACCGGCGGCGGCCACGGCCTCGACGAGGACCCGACGAGCGCCGTGACCAACCCGGGGGGTCCAGGGGGTGCGCCGGGTGGGGGCAAGGGAGGCGACATGGTGGTGAGCCAGGCGGGGGGCTGGGTCGGCCCGAGCGGCGGTGGTGGCGGCGGTTACTCCGCGATCGTCAACGGCACCAACCCTGTCGTCGTCGCGGGTGGTGGTGGCGGCGGTGGCGGCGACTCGAGCGACACCGGCGAACCGTTCGGCGGCGGCGGCGGCGAGAGTGGCCTCGATGGCGGTGGCGCGGTCCAGGCGGCCAACGGCGGCCGCGGCGCGTCCGGATCCGCCGGCGGCGCGGGTGGACTCGGTGGCGTCAACGGCGCCGCGGGCGCGAGCCTCGTCGGCGCTGCAGGCCCGACTGCGATCGGCAACGGGCGAGGTGCCGGCGGCGGTGGTGGCGGTGGGTACTTCGGCGGCGGCTCCGGATCGTCGGGCAACTCGTCGAACACGGTGGGTGGCGGCGGCGGCGGCAGCAGCTACGCCGTCGGCATGACGGCGTTCGACGCGGGCGCCGGCGCGGCACCCGGCAACCCCTCCGATCCCGATCTCGGCAGCGCCGCGCATGGCGGCGATCGCGAGACGAGCGGTGGGCGCGGGCAGATCGTGATCAGCTGGTGATCGTGCATCGACGCTACCGCGCCGGTACGTTCACGAGCATGGCGCAGGCTCGCCCCGATCCCTCGATCGACTAGCGGAGACGGATCGCGGAGACGGATCGCGGAGACGTCTCCGCGGTCCGCGATCCGTCTCCGCGAACCGCGATCCGCGATCCGTCTCCGCGATCCGGATCCGCGATCCGGCTCCGCGATCCGCGATCCGTCTCCGCGATCCGCGATCCGTCTCCGCGATCCGCCTCCGCGGTCCGCCTCCGCGACCCCCGACAAAAAATCGGCGGCGCTTCGCGGCGATCTCGGCAACGCGCGCCCGGACCAGCTTGCGCACCAGCGTCTTCGAGAGCGGCCGATCGACGGGGAACTGCAGCGTACCCTTGGACGCCGTGCAACAGGAGGGGATGCCCCGGACCTTGTTGCCTCGCGGCGATGATGGGCATGGGCAAGCTCGTCGCGGCGACGGATCGCGACGGATCGTTCGCCCACCAACGACCGGCGAAGGCCCGGGCTCGCCTACTTCGCAGCGCAGCAGGTGGCCACGACGCCCGTGAGGGTCGTGACCATCTCGCGCGCGTCGGCGTTGCTCGGCTCCTTCGACAGCTGCTGCTGCGCCAGACAGCGCGCGGGCGCGCGCGGCGTTGGACGGATCCTTGGCCACGAGCGCGGCGGTGATCGCCACCGAGGCCTCGTACGCCGCGAGCGCGCCCCGGGCGTCGTCGTGCGCGAGCAGCGTGTTGCCGACCTTGTTGTAGGTGACCGCCAGGTCCGCCTGCCGCTCGGCGTTCGTGGGATCTTGCGCCGCGAGCGCCTGCGAGATCGCCAGGTCGGCGCGGTACTCGCGCAGCGCGCCGACGGCGTCTTGCTGCGCCAGCAACACGTTGCCGAGCTTGTTGTGGCCCACCGACAGCGCGCGTTGCCAGTCGGCGTTCGCCGGGTCGCTGGCCGCGAGGGCGGTCGCGATCGCGAGCGCCGCCTCGTAGTGCACGCGGGCCGCGGGATAGTCACGCTGCTTGAACAGCACGTTGCCGACCGCGTTGTGCCCGAACGCGAGGCCCCGCTGGCGCAGCGGGTTGGTCGGATCCTTCGCCGCGAGCGCCAGCGCGATCGCGAGCGACGCCTGGTACTGCGCGAGCGCCGCGGGCGCGTCCCCCTGCGCGAGCACGACGGTGCCGATCTTGTCGTGGCTCGCCGCCAGATCCACCTGCCAGTCGGCCTGGGTCGGGTCCTTCGCGGTGAACGCCTCGCGGAGGTTGCGCGCCGCGCGATACGCGACGAGGGCCGCGGCCGCGTCGCCCTGCGCGAGGATCACGTCGCCGATCTTGTCGTGGCTGTCCGCGAGCTCGCGCTGGAGCTGCACGTTGCCGGGATCGGCGGCCAGCCGCGTCGTCGAGATCGCCAGCGACGCGCGATACTGGCGCAGCGCACCGGGCAGGTCACCGTCGCGCTGCTGGCGGAGCACGTCGCCGAGGTTTCGGCGCGCGCGCGCGAGCTTGCCGAGCTCCTCGTCGGACAG
>JAPLLF010000827.1 GCA_026387715.1 Pseudomonadota bacterium | reverse complement strand
CGACGCCTGCCGCGATCTCGCGCCGCGAATAGTGGCGGTGCAGTGCGAGCGGCCACTCGGGCACCGGCAGGACTTGCGAGGCGAGGTCAACGCGGTCCTCGAGAACCTCTCGGAGTTCGTCGAGCTCGCGCACGATCGTCGGACGGGCTGCGAAGTATTCGGCGGTTTGTTCGGCGGCTCGGAGCACGCCGCGATGCGAGAGCTGGGACTCCAGCATGAGCAGGCGACGGCGTTCGTGGTCGGTCCATGCGTGCGGTTGGCCGGCGATCGCGGCGGCGAGAACGTCGCGATAGCTACGGAGGCGGTCCGGTTCATCGACGTGCTGGATGAAGCCGAGGCGGCGGCTGAGGTCCTCGATCTCGCCTGCATCCTCGCCGTCCGCGAGGTCGACGAGGCCCGCTCCAAGTTGCAGCGTCGTCCAGCCGCCGGCGTCGTAAACGTCGTCGACGTCGCGGCCGGTCTCTTCGAGGAACTTCGATAGCCTGGGGCGGACATTGTCCGAGGCCGCAAGCTCGCGCAACTCGGAGGTGAGGCGCTTCGCGCCCGCGATGGTCGACCGAAGCGAGGCGAGGATCTGATCTCTGGAGACTGCGTCGAGCTGGAGGGCACAGCCGCTCGGCAGGAACGGGAAGCCGTCCTCGATCGCCTTGCGTAGGCGAGGGCGGGGGATACCGGTGATCGCGGACAGGGTCACATCGAACCGGAACTCGTCGCGGTGCTGGCCGATGAAGTCGAGCACCAGGCACGATGACTTTCCGGTGTGGTGACGCAACCCGCGCCCGAGCTGCTGAAGAAACAGCGTCGCGCTCTGGGTCGGACGGAGCAGCAGCAGCGTGTCGACGAACGGAAGATCGACGCCCTCATTATAGAGGTCACACGTGAACAGGACGTTGACCGCGCGTTCTCGAAGAAGTCCGGGCGCAGCCTCGCGATCGGGGCTGTCGCCGAACACCGCGCGCGATGGAATTCCCGCGGCCGTGAACCGAGCGGCCATGAACTCGGCGTGCTCGATGCTGACGCAGAACGCGAGCGCGCGGATCTTGCGCGGGTCGGCGACGCGCTTCGCGAGCTGGTGGCGGATCAGATCGGCGCGTGCGTTGTGCCCGGTGTAGAGGTCTCCAAGGGCGCCGGCGTCGTAGCCGGTCCGCGACCAGCGCACCTTGCGCAGGTCGACACCGTCGGAGACCCCGTAATACTCGAACGGTACGAGCATCTGACCGTCGAGCGCGTGCCACAGGCGGAGCTCGGCCGCGATGTGATTGTCGAAGTCCGGCAGGAGCGACTTGCCGTCGCTACGCTCGGGCGTCGCCGTGAGCCCGACGAGCAGCTCAGGACGCAACCTCGGGACGACGGCTTGATACGAGGCGGCCGGGACATGATGGCATTCGTCGACAATGACGTGGCGGAAGTAGTCGGGGCCGAGCTGGTCGATGAGGTTGGTCGAGGCAGCGCTCTGAATGCTCGCGAATACGTGGTCCCACTTCGCTGGCTTGTGCGCTCCGTCGAGCATCTCGCCGAACGACGGATCCTGCATCGCGTGGCGGAAGGTCTTGCGCGCCTGGTCGAGGAGCTCGTAGCGATGGGCGAGGAACAGCAGTCGCGGCGCGACCCCGGTCGCCGCAAACTGGCGGACGTAGTCGAGGGCGGCGATGACGGTCTTGCCCGTGCCGGTCGCCGCTACGACGAGGTTGCGGCGTCGGCCGTGGACGACACGCTCAGCAACCAGCTTATCGAGGATGACGTTCTGGAACGGCAGGGCATGGAGCGTGACGAGGAACGCATCGGGCGAAGACGACGTCTCAGCCGATAACGCCGACTGAAGTCGTGCTCGCTGAGCGGCGTCATCGGGCGAGTACGGTTCGAACTCGGGCTCGCTCCACAGCGTGTCGAACGTACCCTCGAACTGCTCGATGACGTGCGGCAGGTCGGCGGCGCAAACCTTGACCATCCACTCCTGGCCGGCGCCGAGCGCCGTCGACGTCAGGTTCGCCGATCCGATGTACGCGGTCGTGAGCCCGGTGTTGCGGCGGAACAGCCATGCCTTCGCATGGAGCCGTGTGCGTCGTGTGTCATACGACACTCGGACCTGCGCGCCGGGTAGTCGCGCGAAGGTGTCGAGCGCCGCGACCTCTGTGGTGCCGGTGAACGTCGTGGTCAGGAGACGGAGCTTTGGTGCCGCGCGACGCGCGAAGTCGTTGAGAGCGTCGTGGATCGCCCGGACGCCGCCGACGGTGACAAAGGCGATGATCGCGTCGACCTCGTCGGCCGTCGCGATCTCTCGCGCCAACTCGTGGCCCAGAGTCGGATCCAACCGCTTGCGTGTG
>JAPLLF010001019.1 GCA_026387715.1 Pseudomonadota bacterium | reverse complement strand
GGGGTCGACGTCAAACGCGTCAAGCTCAACGTCAACCAGCTCAACGTCAACCATCCGTGTTCCTCCCTTCCCAACCCTTTGAACTACAGTTCTTGAGTGATCGGAGTGTCCGATCAGATTGTACCGTCGCGATCAGATTGTACCGTCGCGATCAGGGTTTCGATCTCGAACCCTGCGAAATCCCACGAGCCGAGGACCGGCACGATCCTTGAGTTAGGGATGGTTCACATGAAGATCATGCTCTCCCTGGTTCTTCTCACCGCTGCCTGCGCCGACAACTCGCTCAACACGGCGAGCAGCGCTGTCTCGACTCCTGCCGTGGACTTCTATCAGGTGTTCCCGCCTGACAACGTGATCGAGTCGATCATGATCAACAACAAGACGTGTGGGATCATGTTCCACGGCGTCCACGATCCGGCCGCCGACACGCTGGCGTTCTGGACGGTCGGCGTCGACGCGATCAACCGCACGGTGCCGTACCCCTCGAAGCGCCCCAACTTCTACGCGATCTTCGCGCCGTCGAATCCGACCTTGAACCACACGGTCCCGGGCTTCGAGGCGTATGACCACTATCACGTCGCTGATGCCGCCGCGGTCGACACGGACGACGATCTCGTCGATGCGTTCGTCGTCAACCCCGGTCCGAACTTCAACGCGGCGACGTACCAGATCGCTCACTCGGTGAAGGAGATGAACGCGCAGGTCGCGGCCGGCATCCTCTCGGCGCCGGTCACCACGATCGCTGCCGGCTTCGGCCCGATCGTGTTCCACGGCCAGGTCGCCTGTGGCGAAGATCTCGAAGAGCTCTACGCGGGCGGCGCTACCGACGACCACGACCACCACTGACGCAGGGATTGCTTGGGTCAGTCGCGAAGGCTACCCTCGGCGCGGTGATGGGGCGTCCCGACGAACTCGCTGGTGACGACTCGGTGGTGACGGTCATCCCCGACCGGTCCGTCATCGAGGCGTGGGCGGACGACGAAGGGTTGTCCGTCCTGGTGCTGTCGCAGAACTTCATCGCGACGTACCCGCTGCCCGCAGGTGGCAAGGTGACCGTCGGTCGGTCGCACGTGACCGAGATCTACGTGGACGACCCGGTCGTCTCGCGCCGGCACGCGATCCTGTCGACGACCCCACCGTCGATTCGTGATCTGGGCAGCTCCAACGGCACGCGAGTGCTCGGGACGCAGCTCGCGCCCGGCGAGAAGCGCGACCTCGCGGTCGGCGACGTCGTGATGATGGGCTCCACGACGCTCCTGATCCAGCGCGGTGCCGTCAAGGTGCCGCCGCGGCGGTTCTGGACCCAGGAGCACTTCGAGCTGCGGTTGCGGGAGGAGTGCGGTCGATCGACCCGCATGGGTGGTCGGTTCTCCGTCGCGTGCTTTCGGGTCGAGCAGTACGTGCCCGAGGTCAGCGTGCGCCAGCTCCTCGCCCGGGTGCTGCGCACGAGCGACGTGGTGGGCGAGTGCGGACGATCCGTGTACGCCATCCTGATCGTCGACGCGGATGCCGACCTGGTGCGCGAACGGATCGTGGCGGATCTGGCGCGCCGGGAGGTCGCGGTGCGCTGGGGGATCGCGCACTTTCCGGGCGACGGCCGCACCGGCGACGAGCTCCTCGCCAAGGCGCAGAGCTTCGGTGACGAGCCTGCCACGGCCGCGCCGGTCGCGAGCAGGGTGGTCGCCGACGTGGCCACGCAGGCGCTCTACGATGTCGCCGAGCGCGTCGCCGCGGGCGACATCAGCGTGCTCATCACGGGGGAGACCGGCGTGGGCAAGGAGGTGATGGCCGAGGAGATCCATCGCCGCTCGCCGCGACGGACGCGGCCGTTCTTGCGGCTGAACTGCGCGGCCCTCTCGGAGTCGCTGCTCGAGAGCGAGCTGTTCGGCCACGAACGCGGCGCGTTCACGAGCGCCGTGGCGGCCAAGCCCGGGCTGCTCGAGACCGCCGACGGCGGCGTGGTCCTGCTCGACGAGATCGGCGAGATGCCGATCAGCCTGCAGGTGAAGCTGCTGCGGGTCATCGAGGAGAAGCAGGTGCGTCGCGTCGGTGGCTTGAAGTCGTGCCGGGTCGATGTTCGCTTCCTCGCGGCGACCAACCGCGATCTCCAGAAGCACGCCGCCGCCGGCCTGTTCCGGATGGACCTGTACTACCGCCTCGCCGGCGTCACGCTGGCGATCCCGCCGCTTCGCGAGCGGCGCGGCGACAGAGAAGCCGCCGATCACGGCGTCGGAGTCCGCGGAGCCCGCGCCGTCCGACGACGAGGAGCGCCGACGCATCCTCGAGGTGCTCACCGCGTGCGGCGGCAACCAGAGCCGCGCCGCCAAGAAGCTGGGCCTGTCCCGCGGAGCGCTGATCCGTCGCCTCGTCACGTACGGCATCACGCGCCCGCAAGAGCGCGACTGAAACGAGCCCGCCGTCAGTCCATGCACATGGTCTTGACCTCGCCCACCCAGACCACCGGCTTGCCATCATGCGTCGCGACCGCGCGAGCCGCTGCCTCCGTCGAGAAGTACAGCGCGATCAGCATCTGCTCCCCGGCGACCGGCGGCTTCTCCACGACGGGGACGTCGCAGTTGAGATCCTTGTCGAACGCCTCGTAGCCGAGCGCCTTGGCCCGGGCGACGGCGGCCGCGAGCTCGGGCGCGCCCGGCGCCGCGATCGCCAGGTACACGGCCCAGGCCGCGCCACCCTGGGTCAGCTCGGCGGCCTTGGGCATCGCGGTGGTGGGCGCGGTACTCGACGTGGTCGTCGGCACGGCCTTGCCTCCACACGCGCCCAACCACACCACACTGCAGAGCACGAACTTGTTCATCGCCTCACAAGCTCACATGATCTCGACGACCACACAACCACCTGTCGATCACCGGACGCAGGTCGACTCGTAGTCCTTGACCCAGGTCTTGCCCTTGTCGGCCGACCGCGCGCCCGACGCCTTCACGCCGGCCTTGGTCAGCTCGGTGTGATCGCGGAACTGCAGCGGCCCCATCGGGCCGAAGCCCTCGAGCACGAAGTCGAGCACGACGCCGTCGGCGGTCGGCTGCGGACCGTCGGACCAGCCGTGCATGTAGCCGCCGAAGTTGTCGACCAGCACGCGGCGCCACTTCTTCGCGGTCGGGTCGTACGTCGTGTAGGCGTCGTACTTGAACGGCGTCTTGCCGGCCCTGGCGTCGAACGTGTCGTGGATCCAGAAGCCGTCGTAGTCGGTTCGCGTCTTCAGCGTGCCGGCCATGTCGAGCACGTTGTTCGGCAGGAACACCTTGCCGGTGCACCTCGTGGTTCCGGTGGTGCCGGCGAGCTGCTTGGCGAGCACCGCCACCTCGGGAGGAGGCGTCGGCGGGGTCTGCGCACGCGCGGGTGCGACGATGACGGTGGCCAAGGGCGCCGCCAGGGCTATCCTCATCGCGAGCTTGCGCATGTCCCTGACTATACTGAAACCTCGTCGCGCCGCGCGCGTCCCATGATCGTGCACCGCCTCCTGCCGTCGCTGATCGCGCTCCTCGCGGGGACGAGCTGCGCCACCACGACCCCGATCGTCGCGCCCACGGCGTCGCCGGTCCCGCGCGTGACCACGCCTGCCCCGGCGCGGCCGGAGGCGCGGGGCGACGCGCCGTTCGTGCCCAAGAAGCTGCTCGCGATCGACTGGGATCACGTGGCGGCGAGCAACGAGGCCGAGGCGCTCGCGCTGTGGCGGGTGATC
>JAPLLF010000990.1 GCA_026387715.1 Pseudomonadota bacterium | reverse complement strand
AGGTGCCGTTCTCGCGCTCGCCGACCATCGCGAGCTGGCGGTCCCACACCTCGCGGTAGGGCTGCGTGCCCAGGTCCTCGACGAGCATCAGCGATTGATGATGTGGATCGCTTCGCCCATCGCCGCCGCGGCGGCCTCCATGATCCCCTCGGACAGGCTCGGGTGCGGGTGGATCGTGAGCCGCAGGTCGTCGACGACCGCGCCCATCTCGATCGCGATGGCACCCTCGCTGATGAGGTCGCCGGCACCGTTGCCGACGATGTGCATGCCGAGCACCTCGCCGGTCTTGCCGTCGGCGATGATCTTCACGAAGCCATCGGTGTCGTTGACCGACAGGGCGCGCCCCAGGGCCGCGAACGGGAACTTGCCGATCTTGAGCTCGGTGTGGCCCTTCGCCTTGGCCTCGTCCTCCGTGAGCCCGGTCGACGCGATCTCGGGATCGGTGAACACGACCGCCGGGATCGTGCGCGCGTCGAACGCGGCCTTGTGACCCGCGATGATCTCGGCGACGATCTCGCCCTCCTTGGTCGCCTTGTGCGCGAGCATCATGCCGCCGATCAGATCGCCGAGCGCGTAGATGCCGGCGACGTTGGTGCGGAGGTGATCGTCGGCGACGACGAAGCCGCGCTTGTCGAGCGCGACGCCGACGTTGTCGAGGCCGAGGTTCTCGCTGTTCGGCCGCCGACCGATCGACAGCAGGATCTTGTCGGTGTCGACGGTCGCGAGCGTGCCATCCTTGAGCTCGACGGTGAGGACGGCGCGATCGCCCTTGTCCTCCCACGACTTCGCCTTGGTGTCGTACATCAGCTCGACGCCCATCTTCTTGAGCTTGCGCTCGACGACGGCGACGCAGTCCTTGTCCATCGAGCCGAGCAGCCGCGGCGTCGCCTCGACGACGGTGACCTTGGTGCCGAACTTCGCGTACACCATGCCGAGCTCGAGGCCGATGTAGCCGCCGCCGATCACGATCATGCGCTTGGGCACCTCGCCGAGCGCGAGCGCGCCGGTCGAGTCGATGACGCGTGAGGTCGGGCCGTTGTCGACCTTGAACCCGGGGATCTCGATCGGGCGCGAGCCGGTCGCGAGCACGACGTTCTTGGCGATGATCGTCTCGGTGCCGGTCTTGGTCTGCACCGTGATGCGGTGACCGTCCGGGCCCGACTTCTCGAGCTTCGCGCTGCCGTCGATGATCGTGACGCCGTTGCCCTTGAGGAGCGTGCGGACGCCGCTGGTGAGCTTGTTGACGACGCCGCTCTTCCAGGTCTGTAGCTTCGTCATGTCGAGCGTCGGCGCGCTCGCGATGTTGATGCCGATGTCGCCGGCGTGGCCCATCTTCTCGAACGTCTTGGCCGCGTGGATCACCGCCTTCGACGGGATGCAGCCGACGTTCAAGCACACGCCTCCCATGTACTCGCGCTCGATCACGCAGGTCTTGACCTTGAGTTGACCGAGCCGGATCGCGGCGGGATACCCGCCCGGGCCTGCACCGATCACGACGGCATCGAAGCGCTGTTCGGACATGCGCATGCCATACCATGCGGGCGTCACCGCGTGGTGACGCGCGCGTCCGCGAGGTGGAGCTCCGCGAGCTGGTTCTGAAACTTCACGCGGGTGAGCATGAGCTTCTCCTGCGTGTCGACGATCGCGATCGTCGTCTTCTGCATGCGGTCCGCCATGTCGCCGAGCTTGGTGCGCAGCGAGGTCATCAGCTCGCCTCCCGAGCGCACCGCCCTGAGCGTGACGATCTGGGCGTGCAGCTCGCCGGAGCGCGCGCGATACTCGCCGAGTTGGTCGCGCAGGGTGTCGATCTGCGCGTCGAGATCGACCGCGTGGTGATGGGTGACCAGCAGGTCGGTGAGCTGGGCCTTGAGCTGCGGGGAGGCGGTCGGCTCCTCGAGGTAGAGCTGCATCATCCCGAGCGCCGCGGCGTTCGTCAGGTCGAACGTGCGCTCGATCGGGGTCGCCTCGGAGATCACGACGGCGCGGGTCTCGGATGGCCCGAGATCGACCTCGAACAGCTGGCTGTCGCCGACCTTGGTGAACGTCGACGGCGCGTCGATCAACGTCCAGCCGGTCTCCAGCCGGTGGCGGAGGTAGACCTTGGCCGGCTGCGGCAGCCGGCTCGTGATCTTGAACGTCGTCTGCCGGCGATGCTGGAGTTCGGCGGTGACGACGCCGCGCTGCACGGTCACGAGCTTGCCGATGCGATCGTCGGTCGCCCCTGACTGCTCGACGATGATCTGCTTGTCGAGCGCGAACGGCACCATCGCGGCGGCCCGCGGCGGCACGGGCTCGGTGATGCCCTCGCCGATGAAGCGGCCGTCGCCGTACACGGTGACCGGGCCTGGCTCGAGCGTGTGATCGGTCGGGTTGTCGAGCCGGACGGCCTTGAAGGCGAAGCGTTGATCGCCGCGATCGGAGATCGGATCGTAGAGATACACGACGCCGCCGCGCGTCTCCCCGTGCATCATCGCGACCATCGCGCTCGAGCCCGCCTTGACCGTCATCGGATGCTCGGCGAAGAAGTGGCTCTCGCCGACCGGCGCGTCGGAGGCGTGGACGTTCGCGGGTGGGGGCGTCGCGGCCGTCGGCGACGCGCCCGGCGCGATCGCCAGCACGCGCACGCGCTCGCCCTCGCCAGGCCCGATCTTCGAGACGACGTGCACGCGGGTCGCGGGGATGCCGTCGTCGACGAGCTTGTTCTTCACGGCCTGGCCGCGCGCGAGCGCCGCGGTCTCGGTGCCGGGATAGCCGTGGACCTCGACGACGACGTCCTTCTTGTCCGCGAGGATCTTCGCGACGGTCGCGGCGAGCTTCGCGTCGCCCAGCGTCACCGGCGGCGGCGGCTTTGGAGGCTCGCTGCCCGCGCTCGCGTTGATCCCGTCGACGCGATACCCGCTCTCGGACGACGACGAGCCCGAGAAGCTCACGCCATGGCTATCGCCGCGGCTGCCGGCGGCGCTGCCGAGCGCGCCCTCGAACGTGCGCCCGGGCACGGGGATGTTCTTGACGTACTGCTTGTCGATGGACACGCCGGTGGCCGTGCTCGTCGGGTCGATCGTCGGCGCGGTCCCGACGACCTTGATGACCTCGCCCTTGGACGTCGACGCGTCGAGCTTGGCGTACAGCGGCGTTTGCTTGCCCGCGACGACCGCGACGTTGCCGCGCTCCATCGTGATCTCGGCGTAGTACATCGACACGGTGTAGGTGCCGGGTGGCACGGCGATCGCGTAGCGACCCTGCGCGTCGGTGATCACGGTCTGGCTGCCGGCCAGCGTCGGGCTCGTCGCCACGATCGTCACGCCCTCCAGCGGCTGGGCGGTCTGCTTGTCCACGATCACGCCGGCGATCGTGCTCGTGTTCGTGTTCGTGCTCGTGCTCGTGCTCGTGCTCGTGCTCGTGCTCGCGCTCCCACCCTCCGCGCCCTTGCGGACCTCGCTCGCGTCGAGGCTCGCGATCTCCTCGCCCCCGCCACTCTGCTCCGTGTACGGCGACACGCCCTGCGGCGGCGCGACTGCGAACCGCTCCTCGCCGGCGAGCAGGTCGCGATCGATGTGCCGAACGCTCCACAGGTCGTACCGGAACGCGAGCGCGGAGCTCGCGCCGACGCCGACGAGCACGCCCTTCCAGTCCTCGCTCGTCGTGTTGTCGACGACAGCCCAGCCCTCGAGCATGACCTTGTCGTCGGTGCCGACCACGACGCGGTAGCTCGGCTTCCAGGCCGGCGCGTCGGTGACGTACGTGATCTGCACGTCGGCGCGCTTGCGCTCCGGCGTCTCGAGCACCATCGTCAAGTAGCTGCCGTCGTCGGCTTCCTTTCGAGGGATGCTGACCGACATGCGCTGCTTGGTCGTGCGATCGACGACCGTCAGCGACTTGAGGAAGTCGTCGACCTTGTCGCGCGGGACCTGGACGAGGAGCCGGCCGTCCTCGACGACGGCGTTGCGCTCGTAGAACGCGACGCCGTTGCGGTAGATCACGACGCGGCCGAGCACGCCGCCGGCGACGTGCGTGGCCCCGTGCAGGTGGCAGGCGAACACCGTGGTGAGGTACAGCGACAGGACCGCGAGCTTGCGCATATCTCTTCGTACGCGCCGCGCACGCGCATCGCCACGATGGCCCGCTGACGGCTCGTGGCGCGCGCGCGCCGAGCGAGGTGTCGCACCCGAGGGCTAGTGTCGCACGTGCGGGTTCGCCGACGCCGGCGACGCGAGGAGCTCGGCGAGCTGCTCGCGCAGCAGCCAGGTCGGCTCCGCGTACACGTCGTCGATCATCGTCTCGCGGTCGGGCGGACCGGCGGCCTCGGCGCGGGCGATCGCGTCGCGCACGCTCGTCTCGATCTCGGCGGCGCGGGCCTCGCGCTCGCCGGCCGCGATCCAGCCGCATGCGCCGAGGTAGTTCTCGAGCCGCGCGATCGGATCGCGCTTGCCGCGCCACACCTCGGTGACCGCCTCGTCGCGGTAGCGCGACGGATCGTCCGACGAGCTGTGCGCGCTGACGCGATACGTGAGCAGCTCGACGAACGTCGGCCCGTCGCCGCGGCGGGCCTTGGCGGCCGCGTGCGACATCGCGACGAACACCGCGAGGGCATCGTTGCCATCGACGCGGAGCGGCTCGACGCCGTATCCGAGCGCCTTGATCGCGATGGTCTCGCCGGCGGTCTGCGCGCTGCCCGGCGTCGAGATCGCCCACTGGTTGTTCTGGCAGACGAGCACGCAGGGGACCTTCATGACGCCCGCGAAGTTGAGCGAGACGTGGAAGTCGCCCTCGCTCGTGCCGCCGTCGCCCATGAAGCCGAACGCGACGTGACGATCGCGCGGGTCGTCGAGGACCTTCATGCCCATCGCGATGCCGACCGCGTGCGGGATCTGGGTCGACACGCACGACGACATCACGACGTAGTGATGCTCGCGGTCGCACGGGTGACACGGCATCTGGCGACCCTTCGTCGAGTCCTCCCGGTTGCCGAAGATCTGGGCGATGTACGCGTCGAGCGACATGCCGCGGTAGAGGCCGACGCCCGCCTCGCGCAGGGCCGGCACGATCCAGTCGCCGGGCGCGCTCGCCGCGGCGGAGCCGACGATCGCGGCTTCCTGGCCCACGGCCTCGCCGTAAAAGCCGATGCGGCCCTGGCGCTGCAGCGCCATCATCCGCGCGTCGGTGACCCGGATGCGCAGCATGCCGTCGAAGATGGACCGCGCGGTCGCGCGATCGATCCCGTCGAGCTCGGCGCGCGCGGCGGCGTCGACGGGCACGCCGTCCTCGGTCAGCAGCTGGAACAGACCGCGCGCTTTCGCGACGTGATCACCCGCGAAGTACGCGTGGCTCATGTGCCGCGGAATCTATCAGGTGTGCGTGAACGCGGTCGTGTACGACCACTCGTTGTTGTTCCAGTCGGCGAAGTCGCTGCTGTAGCCGCACAGGCCGACGTCGTAGTCGCCTGCCGCCGGGGCGATCTCCGCCGACAGCCCGAAGTGATGGCGCTGGCCCGCGAGCGCGGTCAGGCCGAACGTCCCGAGGCTGATCGCCGAGATCGAGCCGCCGACCAGGCGGTAGCAGATGTACAGGTTCAGGTTGGTCGCGTTCGCGCCAGCGACGGCGTTGCCGAGCGCGGCGGTCGACTGGACCCACAGCTTCTGTCCGGCGGCGACGGTGATGCGCGCGGGCGCGGCGATGAACGCCGTCGTGCTGGTGATCGCCGAGGACGAGCCGGCGGAGAACACCGATGCGACGATGCCCGCCGGGCCGGCGGGACCGGCGGGACCCGTCGGGCCAGTGGGGCCGGCGGGGCCGGTGGGGCCGGCGGGGCCGGCGGCGCTCCCGGTGACGGGGGAAACGGGGCGCAGTCAGCGATATCCGGCGGTCGAGGGGCTGACGGCGGCAACGGCGGGAACCCGGGGGCCGGTGGAATCGGCGGAGCCGGTGGCGCCGGGTTCGTGCCTGGGACTGACGGAGCCGCAGGGGGCACGTCGACCAGTGGCGGCAACGGCGGTAACGGA
>JAPLLF010000481.1:16050-19639 GCA_026387715.1 Pseudomonadota bacterium | reverse complement strand
ACGCGCGCGCCGTCGGCGGCGACGAGCGCGGCCCGCACGAGCTGGAGCAGCGCCCCGCCGTCGAGGTCCTTCTCGCGGACCTGGATCGCGAGCATCTCGCGGGGGATCCCCACGATCGCGCGCGCGATCGCCGCGCCGAAGGCGGCCGCGATCTCCGCCCCGTCGCCACGCGCGAGCACGTCGGCCGCGACCATCCGCCGCCGATCGGTGATCGCGACGAGCGTCAGCGTCACTCGATGAGGCCGGCGGTCGGCGACGACGCGTTGGCGTAGTCGCGCCGCGGCATGCGCCCCGCGAGGAACGCCTTGCGGCCACCGTCGACGGCGAGCCGCATCGCCTCGGCCATCAGCACCGGCTTTTGGGCCGCGGCGATGCCGGTGTTCATCAGGATCGCGGTGCAGCCGAGCTCCATCGCGATCGCGGCATCGGACGCGGTGCCGACGCCGGCGTCGACGATCACCGGCACGCTCACGTTCTCGATGATGAGCCGGATGTTGTGCGGGTTGCGGATGCCGAGGCCCGAGCCGATCGGCGCCGCGAGCGGCATGACCGCGAGGCAGCCGGCGTCCGCGAGCCGCTTGCACGTCACGAGGTCGTCGCTGCAGTAGGGGAGGACCTTGAAGCCCTCCTTGACCAGGCGGATCGCGGCCTCGACGGTCGCGGTGTTGTCCGGGAACAGCGTCTTGGGGTCGCCGATGACCTCGAGCTTGACGAGCTCGTCCATGCCGAGCTCGCGCGCGAGGTGCAACGTGCGGATCGCCTCGTCGGCGGTGTAGCAGCCGGCGGTGTTGGGCAGCAGGATGTACTTCGAGCGATCGATCGCCGACAGCACGGTCGGCTCCTTCGACGTCAGATCGATGCGCCGCAGCGCGACGGTGACATCTCTGTGCCCGAGGCCGCGAGCGCGTCGCGCGTCTCGTCGTTGGAGGCGTACTTGCCGGTGCCGACGATGATCCGCGAGGTCAGCGTGCGGTCGCCGAGCTGCCACGTGTCGCTGGCGGTCACAGGCCACCTCCGACGAAGGTGACGAGCTCGAGGCGATCGCCGCTGGCGAGCCGGGTCGCGGCGTGATGCGCGCGCGGCACGATCTCGCGGTTCCGCTCGACCGCGACGGCCCCCGCGAGCCCGAGCGTCTTGATCAGCTCGGCGACCGTGGTGCCGTCGACGACCCGCTGCTCGGCGCCGTTCACGACGATGCCGATGACCTCACCGATTTCCATGGCGCGAAGCTACCAAGCAAGCGATGTGACGACCACGACATCCGTGCCGTGGTGTGAACAGAAATTGTGAAGCTTCCGTCACGGTTTCGGCATGTAGGTCCGAGGTCAACTGCTTGAAACCACAGATCTCGACGGTGATCCCGTGGTCCGGCACGAGGCTTGCGACAAAGGGGGTTCAGGGTCGTTACCCCCACCTAAGGAGAGCCTATGACGTTCGGAACCGCTCGCCCTGCTAGCTCGACTGCTCCCGTCTCGTCGCTTCCCGTTCGGTCCCTGACCGAGGCACGAGCCATCGGAGGTGAGGACCCGGCGCGGATTCGCGCCACGATCGCGCGCGCGCCCCTGTTCGCGGCTCTCCCGATCAGCGCGATCGAGGATCTGACCCAGCGCATCGTCGTGAAGAAGGTCGTGGTCGGCGCCGCGATCGTCACCCAGGACGAACCGGGCGACGCCATGTTCGTCATCATGAGCGGCCGCGTGAAGGTCGTGATGTTCGGCGAGAACGGCCGCGAGGTGACGCTCTCGATCCTCCGCAACGGCGAGTCGTTCGGGGAGATGTCGCTGTTCGATCAGGGGCCGCGCTCCGCGCACTGCCTCGCGATCGAGCCGACGACCCTGCTCGTGCTGTCGCGCGAGGACCTGATGCGCCACATGCAGGCGCACCCGCGCACGTCCGTGAACCTCCTGGGCGAGATGGCCCGGCGGCTCCGGCGCGCGGACGAGACGATCGCCCAGCTCGCGTTGTGCGACGTCAACGAGCGCCTGATCTTCCGGCTGGTCGCGCTCGGCCGCGAGGAGGGAGCCTCGGGCCCTGACGGCCTCGTGGTTCGCCGCCGCCCGACGCAGCAGGAGCTCGCGAACATGATCGGCAGCTGCCGGGAGACGATCTCGCGGGCGTTCAACCAGCTCGCCCGGGATGGCCTGATCATCCCGCGGGGGCGGTCGCAAAAAGGCTGCCTGACCCGCCATTGACAGGTCTGGCCCGAGGGGGCCAGATTCCGTCCGTGGCTTCGTGGCTTCGTCGATGAGGACGATGATCCGGCGCACCCGCGTCGAGGTCGATCTGTCGGCGATCATCTCCAACGCGAAGCTGGTGCGCTCGCTCGTCGGTGGCGCCGCGGTCTTCGCGGTCGTCAAGGCGGACGGCTACGGGCACGGCGCGATCGCCGTCGCCCACGCGCTCGCCAAGGCCCGCGCGGTGGGCGGCTTCGCGGTCAGCCTGGTCGAGGAGGGTGTCGTGCTGCGCGAGGCCGGCATCACCGCGCCCATCCTCGTGCTCGGGCCGAGCCAGGTCGCGGGCGAGGACGAGATGATCGCGCAGGGCCTCACCCCGGTGATCGGTAGCGAGGAGGATCTCGGCGCGCTCGTGGCGGTCGCGCGCCGGCGCATCGACCAGCACCCTGGTGGGATCGACGCGCACCTCAAGCTCGACACCGGCATGGGCCGGCTCGGCGTCGCCATCGAGCGCGCGCCGGAGCTCGCGGTGATCGCGGCGCGCAACGGGGTGCGGCTCGTCGGCGCGATGACGCACTTCGCGTGCGCCGACAGCGACGATCCCGCGGATCCCGCGTCGATGACCCGCCAGCAGCTCGCGCGGTTCCGCGACGCGTCGGCGACGCTCGTCGCCGCCGGCGCCCCGATCACCATCCGCCACACGGCGAACAGCAGCGGCGCGTTGTGGTTCCCCGAGGCGCGCCAGGATCTCGTCCGCGTCGGCATCGCGGTGTACGGCAACGGGCGCTGGCCGCACGGCGCGACCCCGCGGCAGGCGATGCGGCTGGTCACCGAGGTCGCCCAGCTCCGCCACGTCGAGATCGGCGCCTCGGTCGGCTACGGCGCCACGTGGAGCGCCACCCGACGTAGTCTCCTGGCGGTGCTGCCGCTCGGATATGCAGACGGCTTGCCGCGCCGGGCGAGCGGGCACGCCGAGGTCGCGATCCGGGGCAAGCGCGCGCCGCTCGTCGGGCTGATCAGCATGGACATCGCGATCGCCGACGTCACGGATGTGCCCGGCGTCGAGGTCGGCGACCCGGTCGTGCTCCTCGGGCGTGCGAGCGACGGCGCCTCCATCACGACGGCCGAGTACGCCGCGTGGAGCGGCCTGTCGGAGTACGAGGTGATGTGCGGGATGAGCAAGCGCGTGCCCCGCACGTACATGAGCGAGCCGTGAGCGAGCCCACGCCCGTTGCGCCTTCGGCGCCCGACGCTGCGCCGAAGGTCGAGCCACCAGCCGCGCCCCCCGCGCCGAAGCTGACGTTCGGTCAGGCCGTCAAGGGCGGGTTCCGCCAGGCCGGCGCGCCGGTCGCCGGGGTCCTCGACCTCATCGGTGGTCACCTGATCCTGGTCGGGCGGGCGCTCGCCTGGCTGCC
>JAPLLF010000481.1:0-16006 GCA_026387715.1 Pseudomonadota bacterium | reverse complement strand
CGGCCGTTCCGTCCGCAGAACTACCTCGAGGCCGGCGAGTACATCGGCTTCGGGAGCCTGCCGATCATCCTGCTCGTCGGCGCGTTCACCGGCATGGTGATGTCGCTGCAATCGATCTACGCGTTCCGCGCGTTCGGCCTCGAGTCGTTCGCCGGCGGCACCACCGGCAAGGCGATCGCCGTCGAGCTTGGCCCGGTGCTCACGGCGCTGATGCTCGCCGGGCGCGCCGGCTCCGGCATCGCCACCGAGCTCGGCACCATGCGGATCACCGAGCAGATCGACGCGCTCGAGTCGATGGCCGTCAACCCGGTGCAGTTCCTCGTGCTGCCACGGCTGATCGCGGCGACGATCGTCGCGCCGATCCTCACGCTGCTGTTCTTCGTCGTCGGGATGGGTGGCGCGTACTTCGTCGCCATCATCGTCGAGCACGTCGATCAGGGGGCGTGGGTCTCGAACCTGCGCGACATCGTCGAGCCGATCGACGTCATCCAGGGGATGATCAAGGCGTGCTTCTTCGGCTTCATGGTCGCGCTGGTCGGCTGCTACCAGGGCTACCACGCGACCGGCGGCGGGCGCGGCGTCGGCCTCGGCACCACCCGCGCCGTCGTCATCGCGTCGGTCACCACGCTGGTGACCGACTACTTCCTCTCCGACATCCTGCTGTCGGTCTTCAGCCACAAGTGATGGCGAGCGGGTTAAGGTGACCTCGGTGGCGATCTCGCACGACATGGCGTCAGGCGTCGGATGAAGGCTGTCTCCGCCGGCATCCGCGTCGCGATCCTGTTCCTGCTCCTCGTGGTCGGCGGCTACCTGGTGTGGAAGAACCTCGGGCAGGATCCGGCGGGCGAGGGCGCGTACACGATGTTCGCGAAGTTCCGCGACGCGTCGGGGCTGCCCAAGGGCAGCAAGGTCGTGATCGCGGGCCTGCCGAAGGGCGAGGTCACCGAGCTCCAGGTCGAGGGTCGCTACGCCAAGGTCACCTTCAAGATCGATCGCCAGATCGACGTGTGGGCGAGCGCCGTCGTCGTCAAGAAGGCGACGTCGCTGCTCGGCGATAACTACCTCGAGATCGATCCAGGCGAGGAGGTTCGCCAGGCGCCCGACGGCACCAAGCAGACCTTCACGCTGCTCGGGCCCAAGTGCGGCCCCGATCCGGCGGCGGATCCGTGCCGTCAGGTGCGCAACGTCGTCGAGGCGACCACCCCGGATCAGCTGCTCCACCGCATCGAGCAGACGCTGCCGAACGTCGATCGCGTGCTGTCGAGCGTGCGCGATCTGTCGGAGGACGTCCGCCGGATCGTCAACGGGCCGCTGCAGAACGTCGCCGCGCGCGTCGACGGCCTGGTGGAGCGCGAGGCCGGCACGGTCGCCGACATCATCCAGAAGGCGAACCGGTCGATGGAGCGCATCGAGCGGATCACCGCCGATCTCGGCAAGATCACCAACAACGCCGATCCGCGGATCACCAAGATCCTCGACGAGCTGGGCGACGCGTCGAAGGAAGCCAAGGAGCTCGTCGCCACCGCCAAGGACGAGCTGACGAAGACGGGCGACGCGCTGCGCGGCAAGCTCGACAAGCTCGACGGCGTGATCGAGGACACCCACAGCATCACCAGCAAGATCGACGACGACAAGGGCACCCTCGGGCGGCTCGTCAACGATCCGACGATCGCCGATAACGTCGAGCAGATCACCGACGACGCCAAGGGCTTCCTCGGGACGCTGTTCGGGCTCAAGGCCTACGTCGGGCTGCGCTCCGAGTACAACGTGTTCGGCGGCTCGCTCCGCCACTACGTCTCGGTCGAGCTCCACACCCGCCCGGACAAGTACTACCTGATCGAGCTCGAGAAGGGCCCGCGCGGCGACTACCCCGACGTCTCGCTGACGTTCGATCCGACGATCGACCCCGACCACTGGATCAGGAAGACCGTGATCGAGGATCGCATCCGCTTCACGTTCCAGTTCGCGAAGCGGTTCAACTGGCTGACCCTGCGCTACGGGCTCAAGGAGTCGACCGGTGGCGTCGGCGCGGACGCCGACATCTGGTTCGGCGGCCGCCAGCTCAAGTTCTCCGCCGACGTGTTCGACGCGTCGTTCGACGAGTACCCGCGGGTGAAGCTCGCCCTCGCGTACGAGGTGTTCCGGCACGTCTACGTCCTCGCGGGCGTCGACGAGCTGCTCAACGCGCCGAAGAACCTCGAGATCGTCAGCGGTAACTCGCAGATCCCGACGCAGTTCCAGGACTTCTACTTCGGGCGCGACGTGTTCGCCGGCGCCATGCTGCGGTTCAACGACGAGGATCTCTCGGCGCTCCTCACGGTCGGCGGCTCGGCGCTCGCGGGCGCGGCCAAGTAGCGTTCTTCAGGCAGGTGAGGCGTGAAGCGCAAGCGCGAGAAGAACCCACGCACGCGGGTCGTGCGCGCGGCGCACTTCGCGGTCGGCGACGTGTTGCGGCTCTACGGGATCACCGAGCAGGTCCGCGCCGGGCGGCTCGTCACCGAATGGAACGATCTCGTCGGCGATCGCATCGCGTCGCGCACCCGGCCCGTGGGCGTCACCGATCGCGTGCTGTACGTCGAGGTCGCGACCTCGGCGTGGATGCAGGAGCTCACCCTCATGCGCGTGAAGCTCACGATGGGCCTGCTCGCGCGCTTCGGAGAGCCGCGGATGTTCGACGAGCTCAAGTTCCGGCTCGCCGGGCGCACCCGCGGTGACTCGCTCGCGCCACGCGCCGCGCGCCGGGGGGCGCCGGCGCCGCACGTGATGCCGATGCCCGCGACGGGCGAGGCCCGCGAGGCGATCCTCGCCGACGCCGCGCACGTCGACGATCCCGAGCTTCGCGAGCTGATCGCCCGCGTGCGCATCGCGCACGCGAAGTAGGCGAAGTAGGCGAAGTAGGCGAAGTAGAGGCGAAGTAGGCTTTTGGTGAGCGAAGCGATCAGCTGGCGCGCAGGCGGCGGACCAGCTCGCGCAGCCGGCGATCGCCGTCGCTGTCGCGCGTGACGAAGCGCAGGCCCGTCGCCTGCGTGTTGTTCGGCACGTGGTAGGAGACCTTGCACGTGATCGACAGCGGCGCGGCCGCCCCGGGCGGCATGACCTCGAGCAGCAGCTCGGTGTCGATCGCCAGCGGGGCGGTCGTCGACAGCAGCGCGCCGCCGACGCCGATCTCGGTGATGTCGGAGTCGATGAACGCCGCATCGCCGACCACGCGGTAGCGCACCTGGAGCGAGACCGGCAGGCGGTGGTGCTTGCGGCGGGGGACGTCGGTCCGCTTGCCGGACATCACGTCGTTGAGGAACGTCAGCTTGACCTGCTCGTCGGAGGCGATCTCGATGGTCGCGCCCGCCCGCACGCGCATGCGCGGCAGGGCGGGGCGCCACGCCTGGACGGTGCCGCGGATCAGCACCTTGTTCGGCAGCAGCTGTGACGCGATCTCGACGATCACGCTCTGGCCGACCTCGACCGGATCGGTCGTCGGCACGAAGATCGGCGCGGCCGTGGTCTCTCCGGGTGCGAGCTCCCGCCACTCATCCGCCGAGCGCACGCGGAGCTTCAAGATCACCATACCCGGGCGCGAGCTTAACGCTTCCCGAACCGCAGCGCCCACACCTTGACCAGCGCCTCGGCAAAGATCGCCCGAGACATCTTCGACTGGCCCACCCGGCGATCGACGAACAGGATCGGGGTCTCGACGAGCTTCATGCCTCGGTTGACCGCGCGGTACTTCATCTCGATCTGGAAGCTGTAGCCGTTGGAACCGATCGTCGCGAGATCGATCGCCTCGAGCGCCCGGCGGCGCCAGCAGATGAACCCGGCGGTCACGTCGCGGACGTCGATGCCGAGCACCGTGCGCGCGTAGAACCCGCCGCCCTTGGACAGCACACGCCGCCCGAGCCCCCAGTTCTCGGTGCCGCCGCCGGGGATGTAGCGCGAGCCGATCACCCCGTCGGCGCCGTCCTCGGCGAGCGCGAGCATCTGCGGCAGGTACTTGGGGTCGTGGCTGCCGTCGGCGTCCATCTCGAACAGGAAGCCGTAGTCGCGGGCGAGGCCCCAGGTGAAGCCCTCGATGTACGCGGTGCCGAGCCCGAGCTTGCCCGCGCGGTGCATCACGTGGATGCGCTTGTCCACGATGGCCATCTCGTCGAGCACGGCGCCGGTGCCGTCGGGGGAGTTGTCGTCGACGAACAACACGTCGGCTTGCGGTAGCGCGGCGAGCAGGCGCTCGGCGATGCCCCGCAGTATCGGGACGAGCGCGGCGCCGTGACGGCGCAGAACGAGCGTCAGCGCCAGGCGGCGCTCGGCGTGGTCGCGCGGGTCGAGGTGGCGATCGGCGAGGGGCTCGCGACGGTGAATCGGACCACGACGCTGCCCGTACCGCCGACGTGGGTCGGGGGGCGTGGCCTGGCGCGCTACTGGTTCTGGATCGAGCGCGACGGGCACCTGCGCGTCCCGCGTGGGGTCCCGCGCACCGAGGTCGGTTCGATCGACCGGGCCGCCGCGTGCGGCAGCGGCCTCGAGGAGTGCGTGCGCGAGCTGTCGACCCGCCAGGCGCGGCTGCGCAAGCTGAGCGCGGCTCGCAAGGCCGAGCTGTGCGCCGATCCATGCGTGCCGGTACTCACGGATGCACGTCGGCAGTTCGCCGCGCTCGCGGCGTTCACGGATACCGGGCCCGCCGCGCAGCTCGGCCTCGTGCGGATCGCGACCCGGCTGGGCGATGCCAAGGCGGCGAGCGCGGCGCTGGCCGAGCTGGAGCGCCGGTTCGCCGATCGCAGCTTCGAGGACCTGCCGGTGTCGCTCGTCGTCGCGGTGCTGCGCGCGCAGGCCGCGGGGTCGGCGGCGCTGCTCGCCGTCGCCGAGCGGGTGTTCGACGCCCAGCTAGATCCGGGGCGCCAGCTCGGCGTGATCGCGCGGCTCCGGCCGCGGCTCGGCGGCGAGCTGCCACCGGACCTCGCGCGCCGCCGGTCGCTGCTCGACGAGCGCGTCGCGGAGATCCGCGGCGAGGCGCGCGCCGCAGCCGGGCTCGCCGACGATCTCGTGGAGCTCACCCGGACGGCGACCACCGCGTGGCGGGGCAAGCCGAGCGCGCGCGAGCCACGCCGCACGCTGATCTATCAGCGCCGGGCGGACGGCTCGATCATCGGCTTCGCCGTCGACGCGCTGATGCTCGAGGAGGCCGCGGGGCACGACCCGCGCGACGACGTCGCGGTCAACGCCCGCCCGGTGGTGTTGCCCGCGGGCGCGGTCCCCGGCGACGACGTCCGCACGATCGCGCAGGTCCCCCTCGGCGTCGCCTTGCCGCAGCTCTCGCTCGCGATCGTCAACCCGCTGCGTGATCCCGATCCGCTCGACGAGGTGATCCGGACCCGGTCGCGGCGGCACGTGATCTACACGTCCGCGCTCGGCGTGCTGCTCGCGGTCGGCATGCTCGCGACCGTCCGCGGCGCCGCCCGCGCGCGCGAGCTGGCGCAGCTCAAGAGCGACTTCGTTTCGACGGTCTCGCACGAGCTCAAGACGCCGCTGACCTCGATCCGGATGTTCGCCGAGATGCTCGAGACCGGCGTGGCGAAGGGCGACCCGACGAAGATGGCGCGGTACCACCAGGTGATCGTCCAGGAGTCGCAGCGCCTCGGCCTGCTCATCGCGAACCTGCTCGACTACGCGCAGATCGAGAAGGGCACCCGGCGGTACACCCGCGGCCGCCACGCGATCCGCGAGCTCGGCGAGCACGCGGTGGCGACCTTCGAGACCCTGCGCGATCCCGAGAAGGGTGCGCGCAACCCCGTCGACGTCGAGGTGTCCCTCCGGGCGATGGAGGCCGAGGTGGAGGTCGATCGCGACGTCGTCGTCGGGGCCGTCCTCAACCTGCTGGCGAACGCGGCGAAGTACGGCGGCGATCAGCCGATCTCGGTCGCGATCGACGCGGTCGCCGATCAGGTGTCGATCGCGGTGCGCGATCACGGGCCGGGCATCCCGCTCGCCGAGCAGCCGCGGATCTTTCGCGAGTTCTATCGCGCACCTGAAGCGTATCGCTCGGGCGTCGAGGGCACCGGCCTGGGCCTCGCCCTGGTCAAGCGTCACATCGAAGCGCTCGGCGGCACGGTCGACGTCGCGTCGACGGTGGGCGAGGGCGCGACGTTCACGATCCGGTTGCCGCGGAGCGGCGAGGAGGCCGCATGACTCGCATCCTGGTCGTCGAGGACGATCCCTCGATCCGCATGGGCCTCGAGGACACGCTGACCGCCAAGGGCTACGTGGTCGAGGTCGTCGGGCGTGGGATCGAGGGTGTCGAGCGCGCGACCTCGGGCCGCTTCGATCTCGTCGTGCTCGACGTCATGCTGCCCGACCTCGACGGCTTCGAGGTCTGCCGTCGGATCCGCGCGAACCGCGGCACCGCGCGCAGCGTGCCCGTGATCTTTCTGTCTGCGCGGGGGGCCGAGCTCGATCGCGTGCGCGGCCTCGAGCTGGGCGCCGACGACTACGTGACAAAGCCATTCTCGTTGATGGAGCTGCTCGCGCGGGTCGCGTCCGTGCTGCGGCGCTCCCAGGGCGAGGTCGCCGAACCGGTCGCGCTGGCGTTCGGCGATCTCGAGATCGATCTCGCGCGCCAGGTCGCGACGCGCGGCGGCGCCCCGATCGAGCTGCCGAGCCGGGCCTACGCGATCCTCAAGGTGTTCGCGCGCCGGCCGGGCGAGGTGGTCAGTCGCGACGTGCTGCTCGACGAGGCGTGGGGCTACGAGGACCACACCAACACGCGCACCGTCGACAACCACCTCGTCAAGCTGCGCAAGGCGCTGGAGGTCGAGCCCGATCGCCCGCGCTGGCTGGTGACGATCCACGGTGCCGGCTACAAGCTCGACATCACCCGAGAGGCCGTCCAGTTCGGCGCGCCCGGCGCGGGCGCCCGGGGCGATCGCTCCCCCCGGTGACAACATCGTGACAAGCTTTTGCCGACTCTCTGTAGTGGGCGAGGCGATGGCGTCGGCACCGAGGAAGGGACGTAACAGAAACTTCCTCGGTGTCGTCGCTGCGCCGAGTTTGGCAGCGCTCGTGGGGCTCGCGGCCTGCGGAGACGAGCCTCCGCCACGACCGTCGTCCACGACGCCGACCATCGCGGTCACCGCGACTGCCGACCTGGCGGTCGGGATGACCACCGAGCTCGATGGCGCGACCCCGGGGTTCGCCGACGCGGTGCTCGCGGAGTTGACCGGCGACGACGTCACGGCGCGCGCCGGGTTCGAGCGCGTCCTCGGCGCACCCGAAGTGCCATCTCCGATCGCGGCGCGGGCGGCGCTCCACCTCGCGCAGATCGAGGCGCGCGCTGGGCGGCGCCGGTACGCCCTCGACTACGTCGTGCGGGCGGCCGCGCTCGCGCCGACCGACATCGCGATCGCCGAGGGTGTCGCGCAGCTGCAGGCCGAGGACGTCACCGCGAAGGCCGGCGACATCCGCGGCCCCCGCATCGGCACCACGCTCCCGGGCGTCGACGCGAAGGTGGCCGAGGCGTTCGCGATCGCGGAGCGGGCGCTCGAGCGCGTTCACGATCTGCGGCCGCGGCCCGTGATCGAGGCGCTGTCGTCCTCGGTGCGCGTCAAGGAGGACGCGACGGAGGACGTCGCGTCGAAGTACCGCGCGCTCGGGGCCAGCGGCGGGCTCGCGGCGATCGCGGCAGCCTACCGGATCGGGAGCCTGTATCACGACCTCGCGCTCGGCCTCCTGTTCGAGCTCCCGCCCGAGCTCGATCCGGCGGTGGCGGCAGGGCTGCGTCGGACGTTGCGGGGGCGGGCGGTCGCGTACCTGCGCAAGGCGGTGACCGCCTACCGGGACTGCCTCGAGCAGCCCCAGCAGCAGGACGCCGAGCTGTGGCGGCTCGCGGCCGAGACCGACGTGCGCGGCGCCGAGGCCCTGCTCGGGGCGGCGGGGGATCGATGACCGACGTGGTCGTCTCGATCGACGGGCACGTCGTCGCGCCCGAGGCGGCGACCATCTCGATCTTCGATCGCGGGTTCCTCTACGGTGACGGCGTGTTCACGGTGCTGCGCACCCTCGGGCCGCACCCGGTGGATCTCGCGCGGCATCTCGATCGGCTGTACGCGAGCGCCGCGGAGCTCGGCCTCCGGGGGCTCGCGCGCGCCGCCGTCGAGCAGGCCGTTCATCAGGCGATCGCGCACGGCACCCCGGGCGATCGCCGCGTCCGGATCGTGCTGACCCGTGGTGCGGGTGGGTTGGGCACGCCGGGGGCGCGGTGCGGGCCGGGGCGCGCGATCGTAGTGGTCGAGGGGCTCGGCAGCCTCCCGTCCGAGCTCGCGCTCGCGACGGTCGATCTCCCGATCGCCCGCCGGCCGGCGCACAAGTCGCTCGCGTTCGCGGAGCACCTCGCGGCGCGCGAGCTCGCCTGGGCGGTCGGGGCCGACGAGGCCGTGCGGCTGGGGCCCGCGGGCGAGGTCGTCGAGGGCGCGACCTGCAACCTGTTCGCGGTCGTCGACGGCGTGCTCGTCACGCCCGCGCTGACGCACGGCGCCCTCCCGGGGATCGTCCGGGGGCGGATCCTCGAGCGCTGGCCGCTGGCCGTCGAGCGCACGCTCGCGCTCGAAGAGCTACGGCTCGCTTCGGAAATCTTCGTCACCAGCTCGCTCCGCGGGGTGGTTCCGGTCACCCGCTTCGATGGCCGGGTCCTCGATCGTGGGCCGATCACCGCGCAGGTCGCCACGACGTATCGCGACGCGCTCCGGTTCTATATATAGTCGTCGCTTCATGGCCAAGGATGTTCGGGCCCTGCGCGACGAGGCCGCGGAAGCGAACGCGGCCGGCAAGTACAAGCGCGCGCTCGTCGCCTACCTCGAGCTCGAGCGCCTCGAGTCGCGTGACGCTCAGTGGCCCAAGCGTGCCGCCGAGACGCTGCGCCGGCTCGGCAAGGATCGCGAGGCGATCGAGGCCTACGCCCGCAGCTCCGAGCGCTACGCCCAGAGCGGCTTCCTCGTCCAGGCGATGGCCGTCTGCAAGATCATCCTGCAGATCGATCCCCAGCACGCGTCGACGTTGCGCGCGCTCGCCCAGATGAACGAGCAGGTCGGCGCCGGTCCCACCCGCGCGGCGAACCTCGCCGACAACAACCCGATGCTCCACCAGGACGCGAACGTCGCCGCGATCCGGCGCGGGTCGAACACCGACACCAGCGGCCTGCTCGCCGGGGTCACCGCGATGCGGCCGCGCACGCGCACCACCCAGCCGCCGCTCGCTCCGATCACCCCGCCGGGCATGCCGCCGGTGTCCACCCGCAACCGCTCGAACACGGCGCCGCCGCTCGCCCAGGCACGAACCAAGAGCCGGCCGATCTCGTTGCCGTACAACTCGCCGATCGACGCGATCAACCTGTCGCGCGAGATTCCGCTGTCGTTCGAGACCGAGCAGCCGGGCGTCCACGTGATCGCGATCGACGAGGTCAACGCCGAGGTCGATGACGCCGAGATCGAGCTCACCGAAGAGGCGATCTCCGACGAGCAGCCCGTCGACGAAGAAGAGCTCGTGCTCGCAGAGCCCGACGAGCCGGACGAGATCGTGGTCGTCGACGAGGGCGACGACGACCACGAGGATGGAGGGCGGTCCTCGATCCCGGTCATCGAGATCGAGCCCCCCGATGCCGACGAGCCGATCGAGGCCGACGTCGAATATCCGACCGAGCTCGAGCTCGCCGATCTCGAGGACATCCCGCTCCCCGAACCGCGCGCGCTCGCCGCCGCGGCCGCCCGGGCGCTCGCGATGACGCCGCTGTTCGCGGGCCTGCCCAAGGAGGCGCTCGAGGCGCTCGTCGAGGAGCTCCAGCTGATCTCGCTCGACGTCGGCGAGGTGCTGTTCCGTGAGGGCGATCCCGGTGACGCGCTCTACGTGATCGCCGAGGGCGAGGTCTCCATCCAGGCGGAGGGTCCCCCGCGCGTCGAGATGGCCCGGCACGGGGCAGGGACGTTCCTCGGCGAGGTCGCGCTGATGACCGATCAGCCGCGCTCGGCGACGGTGATCGCGGTGACCGAGGCGGAGTTGCTCCGCATCGATCGCAACACGCTCGGCCGCGTGCTCGTCAACCACGGCGAGGTGCTCGGCGCGGTCCTGCGCTTCGTGCGCGACCGGCTGGTCGATCGGTGGATGCGCACGAGCCCGCTGTTCCGGCCATTCTCCGACGAGGAGCGCGCGTCGATCGCGGCGAAGTTCCAGTTCCTCGAGATCGATCCGGGCACCCAGTTGCTCGGCGCGGGCCAGCGGCCCGACGGGCTCTACATCGTGCTCGCCGGGCGCTTCATCGTCCAGCGCGACGACAAGCTGCTCGCCCAGCTCGGCCCCGGCGATCTGATCGGCGAGACGGCGCTGCTCGAGGGTGGCAAGTTCCTCTCGAACGTCACCGCGCACCACAAGAGCCTCGCGCTGTGCCTGCCGGCCAGCGACTTCCGCGAGATGATTATGATCCACCCGCACGTCCTCGAGTACGTCGGGGAACATGCCGAGCAGAGCCGTCGGCTGCAGATCCTCTAGGGTCCTCTCGCTACCGCGTCGTCACGGCTGGCGGAGCTGGTCTTGCGGCAGCGGTACCTTCGTCGGCGCCTTGTCCTTCGACGGCGTCGCCGTGTCGGGCCCGATCGCGCCACCGAACGGGTTCCAGCCGAACGACGTCGCGATCAGCGCACCCGCGAGCGCGAGGTAGACGAACCCGACGAGCGCGTGCGTCCGGCTCTTCATCGCGTACAGGCCCTTCTTGGGCGTCGCCTCGTCCTGCTTCCTGAGGGCGAGGCTCATTCGGTAGAGCCCGAACGTCCCGACGATCGCGGCGACAGCGAGGGTGAGCCACATCGGGATCCGCATGCGCGAACTACGTAGCACCAACACACCCCGGTGCGAAACCCGGGTGGCATTGACTCACCGCACCAGCTAGGCCAGAGTGCGCCAAATCGCATGCACGGCGAGGCGAAGTACAAGAATTCCGCGGCGTTCTACGACGTCGACGGAACCCTGATCAAGACGAACATCGTCCACTCCTTCGCCTTCTACGCATCGCGACATGCGTCGTTCGCCAAGAGCGCGATGTCGACGGTCAAGACCGCGGCCTCGGTGCCGGTGTTCTGGGCCGCCGACAAGCTGTCGCGGAAGTGGTTCAACGAGATCTTCTACAAGTCGTACGCCGGCTGGAGCGAGGATCGCCTGTTCGAGCTCTCGGAGGAGCTGTTCACCGAGGTCATCAAGCCGAACATCTACCCTCGCGCACGTGACCTCATCGAGGAGAGCCGTCGCGCCGGGTGTCGCCAGGTCTTCCTGTCGGGCGCGCTCGACTTCACGATGCGGCCCCTCGCGCGCTACCTCGGCGCCGACGATCTGCTCGCGAACAAGCTCGAGTTCGTCGATGGCTACGCGACCGGCAAGCTGCAGAAGCCGTTCATCGCCGGCGCCACCAAGGCCGACGTCATGCGCGCGTACGCCAAGCAGCACGGGATCGATCTGGGCGAGTCGTGGGCCTACAGCGACTCGTTCAGCGACTACCCGATGCTCGCCGTCGTCGGTCACCCGACGGCGTGTAACCCTGACTTCCGGCTGCGCTCCACCGCGCGCAGCTACGACTGGCCGGTGCTCGAGCTCGACGAGGAGCCCGCGCGCGCCGCGGATCGTCGCCCGCAGGGCTTCGCGTCGACCAGGAAGGCGTTTGGTCCTATTCGAAGCCTGCGGCGTGGACGCGGCGAGGTAAATCACTGATGCGCGCCATTAGGCCGAAGACCCGCACGCACGCCCGCGAGCACATCGTCACCATCGACACCGACTCCGCGCCGCGCATCATGTTCAGCGGCGAGAACCTCCTGATGGAGGATCTGCCGGTCGGGACGCGCGTGATCTACCCGAAGCGCCCGATGACGGGCGTCGCCAATCCCAGGGCGACCATCCGCTACGCGCTCAACCATCCCGAGGACAGCGATCCGCTGCACGCGATGCTGTCGCCGGGCATGAAGGTCACGATCGCCGTCGACGACATCTCGATGCCGCTGCCGATCATGCGCGCGCCCGACGCGCGCCAGCTCGTGCTCGAGATCGTGTGCGAGATGCTCGCCGATCACGGGGTCGACGACGTTCACATCATCATCGCCCTCGGCCTGCATCGCCGCATGCACGACTGGGAGATCAAGCGGATGGTCGGCCAGAAGGTCTGGGACGAGTACTGGCCCGAGCGCCTGTACAACCACGATGGCTGCGATCCCGACGGCATGGTCGTGCTCGGACACACGCCGCACGGCGAGCTCGTCGAGATGAACCGTCGCGTCGCCGAGAGCGACCTGACGATCTACGTGAACCTGAACTTCGTGCCGATGAACGGTGGCCACAAGTCGATGGCCGTCGGGCTGTGCGGCTACGAGTCGCTCAAGGCCCACCACAACCCGAAGGCGATCGTCGCGTCCAACTCGTTCATGGATCCGCCGAAGAGTTACCTGTCGCACTCGTTCAAGCGGCAGGGCCAGCTGATCGAGCGCACGCTCAAGGTGTTCCACATCGAGACCGTGCTCAACAACCGCGCGTTCGACGGGCCGCTCTCGTTCCTCACCAAGAACGAGGACGACTTCACCGAGGGCGATCGCCTGAAGTTCGCGGGCATGAAGTGGGCGCTCGACCGGCTACCGTTCACCGCGCGGCGCGAGATGTTCATGCGCACGCCCGCGGCGTACGAGCTGATCGCCTGTTACGCGGGCGCGCCCGATCCGTCGCACGACAAGACCGTCGCGAAGCTCAACGAGCAGAACTGCGTCGAGGTCAACGGGCCCGCCGACATCCTGCTGATGGGCATCCCGTACATCTCGCCGTACAACGTGAACAGCAAGGCGCTCAATCCGCTGCTCGTGCAGGTGATGGCGCTCGGCTACTTCTATCACATGTACCGGAACCAGCCGATCCTGCGGGACGGCGGGGTCCTCATCCTCACGCACCCGTGCAGCGATCGCTTCGATCCGGTGCACCACCCGTCGTACATCGAGTTCTTCAATCGCGTGCTAACCGAGACGACGGACAGCTACACGCTCGAGACCAAGTACCAGGACGAGTTCGCCTACAACCCGAGCTACGTCGAGATGTACCGGCGCGGCAACGCGTACCACGGCGCGCATCCGTTCTTCATGTGGTACTGGGGCCAGCGCGGTCGCGAGAAGACGAGTCGCGTGATCGTCGTCGGCGCCGACAACGCGACGGTGCCGGCGATCATGGGGTGGGAGTCCGCGGGATCGATCGCCGAGGCGATCGCGATGGCGCGCGGCACGATGGGCCGCAGCGCGCAGATCACGATGCTGCACCATCCGCCGTACATGATCTCCGACGTGATGTGAGGCTGCCATGGGAACGTCTAACGGGCACCGCCCCACCGGGTATCACCGCGATACCGAGCTGATGTACGGCATCGAGGCCACCACGCAACCGTGGCCCGATGCCAAGCCGCAGGAGCCGCTGCCGCCGCTCCGCGAGACCGTGGTCGGCAAGGCGCGCCTCGACGTCACGCAGATCTTCCGCGGCAAGACGATCCTGCTGTTCGGCTCGTCCGGCTTCGTCGGTAAGGTCGCGCTGTCGATGCTGCTGCACCGCTACCCCGAGGTGAAGCGGGTGTACTGCCTCGTGCGCCCGGGCTCCGGCTCGACGGCGGACGAGCGGTTCTTTCGCAAGGTCGCGACCAGCGAGGCGTTCGATCCGCTGCGCGACGTCCACGGCGATGGCTACGACGCGTTCATGCGCGAGAAGATCGTCGCGCTGCCGGGCGACATCGGGCGCGCGCTCTGCAACTTCACCGACGCGATGTTCGACGAGATCGCCGCGGCGGGCGGCGTCGACGTCGTGATCAACAGCGCCGGGCTCGTGTCGTTCGCGCCGTCGCTCGAGAGCGCGCTGCGGATCAACGCGATGGGCGCCAAGAACGTGCTCGACTGCGCGCGGCGCCTCGGCGCTCGGCTGTGTCACGTGTCGACGTGCTACGTCGCCGGGCAGCGTGACGGCGAGGTGTGGGAGGACGAGCCGATCGTCGGCTACTTCCCGCGCAGCCAGGTCGTGCCGCGTGACTACGGCGCGGCCGCCGACAGCGGCGAGCTCCTCGATCGCGACTTCGATCCGGCCGCCGAGATGGCGGACTGCCAGAAGCTCATCGATCAGGTGCGCGAGCGATCCAACGATCGCCAGCACATCTCGATGTTCCGCGAGAAGGGCGCCGAGTCGCTGCGCCTGCAGCGGCGAGATCCCGACGACGAGAACGATCTCAAGATCTCGGTCGCGCGCGAGCGCAAGATCTGGATGAACGACGTCCTCACCAAGCTGGGCACGGAGCGTGCCCGCCACTGGGGCTGGACCAACACGTACACGTACACCAAGAGCCTCGGCGAGCAGATCATCCTGTCCGACAAGACCGTCGCGGTGACGATCGTTCGGCCGGCGGTCGTCGAGAGCAGCGTGCGCTATCCGTTCCCGGGCTGGAACGAGGGCTTCAACACCACCGCGCCATTGATGTACCTGATGCTCAAGGGGCATCGACAGGTCCCGATGGGCGAGGACACGGCGCTCGACGTCATCCCGGTCGACTTCATCGCGACCGGCATGATCCTCGCGACCGCGGCGGTGCTCGTCGGCGAGCACGAGCCGGTCTACCAGCTCGGCGCGTCGGACTCCAACCGCATCACGAGCAAGCGGCTGACCGATCTGACCGGCCTCGCCGTGCGGCGCGTGCATCGCGAGAAGGCGGATCGCGGCGAGGACAAGCTCAAGTCGTGGTTGCACGGCCGCTTCGAGGCGCACTCCGTCAACTTCGACACCTTCGAGCGCCTGAGCGCGCCGATGATCAAGCGCACGGCCGACCGGCTGATCGGCGTGATCGACGACCGGCTGCCGACCTGGGGCGTCCCGCGCCTGCACGCGTTCGCCGAGCGCGCGCGCGACGAGTTGCAGAAGGTCTCGATCTTCACCGGGCAGATCAAAGAGCTCGTCGACCTGTTCAAGCCGTTCACCAACGATCACGACATCTCGTTCCGGTGCGACAACATGCGCGCGCTGTGGGCGCGGGTGACGATCGAGGACCAGGACAAGCTCCTGTGGACGCCGCACCTCGTCGACTGGCGCAAGTACTGGCTCGAGACGCACTTCCCGGGCCTGCAGAAGTGGACGTTCGACAAGCTCGACGAAGAGTTCGGCGCGAAGCCGAAGAGCGTCTACACGTACAAGACGCTCAACGAGCTGTTCGAGGCGACGGTCAAGCTGCACCGCAACCGACCCGCGCTGCGCCTGCTCCGCAAGGACGAGGACGCCGAGCCGGTCTCGTACACCTACGGTCAGATGGGCGACCTCGCATGGCAGGGCGCGGGCATGCTCCGCCAGCTGGGCATCGGCCCGGGCGATCGCGTCGTGCTGATGAGCGAGAATCGCCCCGAGTGGGGCCTCTCGTACTTCGCGATCGTGCTCGCCGGCGCGTCCGTCGTGCCGTTCGACAAGGAGCTCACGCTGCCGGAGGTCCTGAACCTCGTGCGGGCGTCGCACGCCCGCGCGTTGGTGCTCTCCAAGCGGGTCGTCGAGCGTCTCGCCGGCGAAGCGAACCTCGCCATTCCGCTGGGAGACGACGCCGATCCGACGTGGTCGCCTGCACACCCGGCGTTCGCGGAGTACCTCGCGCGCAACGTCGAGCCCGCCCCGCACATGTTCGCGTTCGACGAGCTGCTCGCGGAGCCGGACGTTTCGGTCGGCGCGGTGCCGCCCGAGACGAAGGGCGACACGCTGGCCTCGCTCATCTTCACGAGCGGGACGACCGGCACGCCGAAGGGCGTGATGCTGTCGCACAAGAACCTGACCTCGATGGTCAGCAAGCTGTCGTCGCTGTTCACGCTGTACAAGCACGACAAGCTGCTCTCGGTGCTGCCGCTGCACCACACGTTCGAGTTCTCGGCGGGCGTCCTGATGCCGCTCGTGCACGGCGCGGCGATCGACTAGCTGGAGGAGAGCGACGCCGACTCGCGCGCGCATGCCC
>JAPLLF010000044.1 GCA_026387715.1 Pseudomonadota bacterium | reverse complement strand
CGACGACCAGGCCGCCATCCGCGCGGGCCTCGTCGCGACCGTGCGCAAGGAGATCCACACCGCCACGTTCGAGTTCCGGCACGCCCACCGCGACGGTGGATGGCGCTGGCTCGAGGCCGCGGGCACGAGCCTCCTCGACTTTCCGTGCGTCGCGGGGGTCGTCCTGATCGCCCGCGACGTCACCGCGCGCCGGCTCGCCGAGGACGAGCTGCGGCAGGCGCAGAAGCTGGAGTCGGTCGGGCGGCTCGCGGGGGGCATCGCCCACGACTTCAACAACCTGCTCACCGCGATCAAGGGCAACCTGTCGCTCGTCCTCGACGCCCTCCACGGCGAACATCCGGTCCGCGAGCTCGTGGCCGAGGCCGACCAGGCCACGAGCACGGCGGCGCACCTGACCCACCAGCTGCTCGCGTTCTCGCGCAAGCAGGTGATCGCGCCGCGCGTGCTGGCGTTGCCCGAGACCATCGGCCACTTCCAGCGGATGCTCGGGCGCGTGCTCGGCGAGCGCATCACCCTGTCGACGACGATCGCCCCCGACCTCTGGCGCGTGAGGATCGACCCCGGGCAGCTCGAGCAGATCCTCATGAACCTGACGCTCAACGCCCGCGACGCGATGCCGGCGGGTGGGCGCCTCGCGATCGCCGCGTCGAACGTGCGGCTCGACGAGCGGTTCGCGGCGACGCATCTCGCCGCCGGCGACTACGTGAAGCTCGAGGTCGCCGACACCGGCACGGGCATCGCGGACGACGTCCGCGCGCACGTCTTCGAGCCCTTCTACACGACCAAGGACGTCGGCCAGGGCACGGGCCTCGGGCTCGCGTCGGTCTACGGCGCGGTGAAGCAGAACCTCGGCCACGTCGAGGTCGGCCCGACGCAACCGATCGGCACGACGTTCGTGGTGTACCTACCCCGCACCGACGAGGCCTCCGAGGCCACGCCCCGCGCGCGCAGCGTCGCGCCCAGGGGCACGGAGACGATCATGCTCGTCGAGGACGACGACGGGGTCCGCAAGCTCGCGCTCCGCGTGCTCGTGCGTCAGGGCTACCGGGTGTTCGCGTACGACAGCGGCGACGCCGCGCTCGCGGCCGTCGACACGCTCGCGGAGCCCCCGCAGATGCTCGTGACCGACGTGATCATGCCCGGCATGAACGGCAAGGTGCTGGCCGACCTCCTGCGCGCCCGGCTGCCCGCGCTCAAGGTCCTGTTCACCTCGGGGTACTCCGCCGACACGATCGCCCAGCAGGGGATCATGGATGCGGGCGTCGAGTTCCTCGACAAGCCGTACACGCTCGACAAGCTCGCGATCCGCGTTCGCGAGATCCTCGACGCACCCTAGCCAGCGCGCGCGATGGCGAGCTCGAGCGCCGCGAGCAACTCCGAGACCGAGAACGGCTTCGGCAGGAAGTGATCGATGAGGCCGCGGTCGGCCGGACGATCGGCGAGCACGTTGAGGTAGCCCGAGGTCAACACGATCGGGACGCGCGAGCCGGTCGCCCGGATGCGCTTGACCACCTCGATGCCGTCGATGTCGGGCATGGTCAGATCGACGAGGATCACGTCCGCCGCGACCTGCTCGAACATCGCCAGGGCCGCGAGCCCGCTGGCGGCGTCGGCCACGACGTGGCCGAACGGCACGAGCGCGCGGCGGATCAGCGAGCGCACCAGCTCCTCGTCGTCGACCACCAGCACCTTGCGCGCGGCCGGCGCGATCGGCTCGCTCGCGTGCTCGGGCAGGCCGACGAGCTCGCTGGCCGGCAGCACGATCGAGAAGCAGGTGCCCTCGCCGAGCTCGCTCTCGACGAGGACCGCCCCGCCGTGGGACTTCACGATCCCGAGACACGCGGCCAGCCCGAGGCCATGACCGTGCTTCTTGGTGGAGAAGAACGGCTCGAACACGCGCTCGCGCGTCGCGGCGGCCATGCCGACGCCGGTGTCGCGCACCTCGACGAGCACCCACGCGTTCGCCGTCCGCGTCGCGCCGAGGGCGTCGTCCCACCGCGCGTCGAGCGCGGCGATCCGTCGGGTCGTCACGACGATCCGCCCAGGCCGGGACTCGAGCGCGTCCGACGCGTTGGTCAGCAGGTTCATCAGCACCTGCGTCAGCGTCGTCCGATCCCCGAGGACGACGCTGCGCGCGCCGATGTCGAGCTCGAGCTGGGCCTTCTTGGACATCGCCGCGGCGAGCAGCGTGCGGAGCTCCTCCAGCAGCG
>JAPLLF010000595.1 GCA_026387715.1 Pseudomonadota bacterium | reverse complement strand
CCCGTCGAAGTAGCCGCTGTCGCCGCACAGGAACGCCGACGGTCCGTCGCCGCGCACGACGTACGAGATCCCCCGCGCGAGCGCGTCGTCGCCGTGCGCGGTGGGGACCGCGATCACGTGCACGCCGCGGAGCTCGAGATCCGCCCCGGGCTGGAGCTCGACCACGCGGGCGAACCCGAGCTTGCTGACCCAGCTCGCAGCCCCCGTCGGCACCACGATCGTCGCCGTCCGCGGCAGCTTCGCGAGCGTCGGCACGTGCAGGTGGTCGCCGTGGCGATGCGAGATCAGCACGAGCCCGACGTCGGCGAGATCGCCCGGGGCGATCCCCGGCTCGACGGCGCGCCGCACCCCGCCGATCCAGCGCCCGAGCATGGGATCGAACGCGATCGACAGGGTGGCGTAGCGCAGGAGCAGGGTCGCGTGCCCACCGAACGTCAACGCGAGCTGGCCCGGATCCACCGTCGGCAGCGGCTCGAGCGTCGCCGGGCGCGGCGCGCGAAACCAGCGCGCGACCCAGTGCCCGATCAGCGAGCGATACCTCGCGACCGACGGCGCACCGTGCAGCTTGCCGAGCTCGGCCCTGCGCGCAGGAAGAGGCACCCCGCCACTCTACGATCTGTCCGAACAGAAAGTGCTAGGGTCGCGCCCGGTGAAGTTACCCGTCACCCTTGGCCGTGCTCTGGCAGGCGCGATGACGCGCTGGACCACGGCGCTCGTCGTGGTCCTGCTGCTCGGGTTCGTCATGCTGATCCCCGGGCTCGGCCGCGTGGGCTTCTGGGAGCCCCAGGAGCGCCAGCTCGTCGATCGGATCGCCCCCCGCGAGGCGCTCGCCACGAAGAAGGCCGCCGAGCTCGCCAAGCAGAAGGCCGCGGCGCCGCTCAGCACCAAGGCACCGGTCGACGAGGCCTGCCCGAAGCAGGCCAAGGACGGCGCGCTCGCTCGCTCGTTGCAGACCCGCGCTCCAGCGTTCGGGCGCGACAGCTTCGGCGACTCCGATGCCGGTCGTCGCTTGCCGATCGCGCTCATGGGCCTGCTCACCGTGCTCGCCACGTTCGGCATCGCCGCGCGCGTCACGCGGTCGCCGCGCGCCGGGATCCTCGCCGCGCTCGTCGTGCTCTCGTTCCCGCTGCTCGTCCTGCAGTCCAGGATGATCACGTCCGAGATCGGCACCGCCTGCGGCGGGTCGCTGATCGTCTACGGCTTGATCTCGCTCGGCGCCGGGCGCGCGCGCGGCTGGCGCGTCGTCGTCGACGGGCTCGTCGCGATCCTCGCGATCCTCGGAGGCGCCGCGCTCGGCTTCCTCGGCGGCGGCATGCTGCTCGGGTTGATCGTGCCGGTCGGCGCCGTCGCCGCGGCGAGCGGCCTCGGCGCGCCCGCGATCGGCGCGCTCGGGCGGCTGCTCGGACGCGGCGCGCGCGCCGTCGTCGGCAAGCTACGACCGCGGAGCCTCGTCGGCCGCCCACGCCCGAGCGAGACGAGCGGGACGGACGCGTGGACCACGGGTGAGCTCGTCGTCGGGGCGATCGCGACGGTCGCCGTCGTCGTGCTGCTCGGCATCCTCGCGTCGCAGATCTACGAGATCCGCCCGCCCTATCCCGGGATGCTGCCGCCGGGCCGCACCCTCCTCGGCAAGGTCATCGCGCCGACCGGCTGCTGGTCCGACGCGCTCGGCGGCATCTACAAGCCCGAGGACCTGATCAGCGAGATCTTCGACAGCTCGTTCGAGCAGATCGCGTACGGCACGTTCCCGTGGGGCATCCTCGCGCCGATCGCGATGGCCGGGTTGCTCCGCGGCGATCGCGCCGAGCAGAAGCTCGGGGCGCTCACGCTGGCGTGGGCAGGCGCCGCCTGGATCGCCACCGAGGTGTTCGCGCGCAAGGTCGGCTTCTCGATCTGGGCCGGCTTCCCGGCGATGGCCGTCGCGATCGGCGGCTGGCTCGACCACACGTTCGCGCAGCGCCGCGCGGCGCTGAACACCCCCCCCGACGATCTCGATCCCGATCGCGCCTCGCGCCTCGCGCCCACCTTGCTGGTCGGGCTGTTCGTCGTGCTCGCGGTGCTCGATCTCGGCAAGGACCTCCAGTCGTTCACCGAGCGCCTGACGTCGCTGCTGCTGGGCAACGACGCCATCCCGTATCCGATCGCGTCGCGCCTCGTGATGCTCCCGACGCGCGTGTGGATCTTCCTGCTCGGCCTCGTGGTGGCGCTCGGGTTCGCCGTCTCCATGATCGTGTGGCACCCCGGCAGCTCGCCGCGCGACGCGTGGCGCCGCAAGATCGCGAATCGCGCGACCGCGATCACGTTCGCCGGGACGGTCGTCGTCGCCGCGTTCTGGTCGTTCGGCTGGCACCCGGCCCTGGCGATCAACCTGTCGTCCAAGACGATGTTCGACCAGTGGCACGAGCTGCGCGCGCCGGGCGATCAGCTCGTCGTGATGGGCGACCTCGGCGACGCGCCGTTCGACTACGGGAGCGCCGACGGCGGACCCGAGGTCGAGCTGGCCACGTCGCGCGACGCGATCGTCAAGGCGATCGCGCGCCCCAACCGCGTGTTCGCGATCGCCCCCCAGACCGAGCTGTGCACGCTGCATCGCGAGATCGGCGGCAAGCCGTACTTCGTGCTCGACGATCGCAACGTGCGCAGCGTGCTGCTGAGCAATCGCGTCGACGGCGCGACCGATCGCAACCCGCTCGCCGAAACGATCCTCCATGCCGAGCCGAAGGCCGAGCTGATCCCGCAACGCCCCAAGGCCAAGGTCGTGTGGGACAACAAGATCCAGCTGCTCGGGTGGAACATCCCGAAGTCGGTCCCGCGCGGAACCAAGTTCGACGTGACGCTCTACTACAAGATCCTCGCGCCGGTCGGCGGCGCGTGGACGTCGCTGATGCACTTCGACGGCCCCACGCGGTTCAACGGCGACCACAAGCCGATCAACGATCGCTGCCCGACGTCGACGTGGCAGCCCGGCGACTACATCATCGACACGTTCACGGTCACCGCGGGTGGCGCGACGTTCCCCAAGACGAACTACGAGCTATGGATCGG
>JAPLLF010000359.1 GCA_026387715.1 Pseudomonadota bacterium | reverse complement strand
CGAACCGGGCGACGCCGTCGTCGGGGCCGAGGTTGCGCAGGACGGTGGGGGCATCGCCGTCGGCGGGCGATCGCCGGTCTCGACACTCGAAGTGGTGGGCTACGCGACGACGACGATGGAGGACAACCCCGGCGTCTCGGTCACCCTCGGCATCGGCAGCTATTCGAAGGCGTTCGGCGGCGGTGATCGCTGCGCGCTGAACCCGTACGTCGGAGCCCGCCTCGGCTACGCGTACTTCGAGGCGAGCTATCTCTCGGTCGCGGCCGAACTGGGGGTCGAGCTCGTGAAGCAACACGGCGTGCTCTGGACCGTCTCGGCGCGCCCGATGGGACTCCTCGGCAGCGGCTCGCAGACCGCCGTCGAGGTCGGCTCGTCGCTCGGGCTCGCGTTCTGATCCGCGCCGTGGAGATGTTCAGATCGTCAGCACCAGCCCGGCCCGCGCGGCGAGCAGGAGGTAGACCTCGTTGCTCTCGGTCTCGTCGAGATCGAGGACGCTGACGCCGGCGTCGACGACGGCCTGGAGGGCGAAGTGGGGGGCATGGTACTTAACGAACTCGCCGCGGACGTACCCATCGGCTGCCCGTCCGTCATGGCAGTCGAAGACGCAGGTCTCGAAGCGCTTGAGGTTGGCACCGAGGCCGACCCGGACCTCGCCGAGCCCGGCCACGCCCGTCCAGATCGAGGAGCTCGCCTGCGTCCAGGTGTGGACCCGGAGCGTGTAGCTTGCCCCGACGCCATACGTGTTCATACGCTCGACATGATCACGCGCGAGGTCGGGCTCCTCGAGATCGAGGACGCGCGCGTCACGCCGGATGACATGCGCTGGGCTGAGAGCGTCGCCGCCTCGATCCAGGTGCGCGCCGCGGAGCACCGCCGCAACCGCCTGCCGAAGACGGTGCCGCCGATCAAGAAGGCCGAGCCGATCACCGCGCGGCTTCGCGCGATGCCGCGCGCGTTGCTCGAGACGCTGTTCGGTTCGCTCGTCGAGAAGTGGGGACCGCAGGCACAGTTCGCGCACCGTCACCTCGACGCGCTGAGCGACAACGATCTGCGTCGCATGATCCAGACGATCGAGAGCCGCAACACCAAGGAGTAGCCGATGCAGAAGCGGACGGCGGTCGCGGAGGGTCGTTACGATGCGCGCGGGTTTCTGCGGGACTACGGGGTGAAGACACGCGATGACGTTCTCCCGGAGGCATGGGCGCACGATCTTGGGATCGAGATCATCGAGGCCGATCTCGAAGGCGCGTCCGCGCAGCTGATCCGGCTCGGCGACGTCGCCCGGATCGTGTTGCCGGCGCGCGTCACGGAGTCCGGCGCGCGCCGGTTCGCGATCGTGCACGAGCTGTATCACTTCCTGAAGAAGCACCCGTCCCTGTCGCCGACGATGCTGTGCAAGCCGAAGTGGCAGCGCAGCACCGGCGCGCGGGAACCGCAGCACGTGTACGAGATTGGCTCAAACACGTTCGGCAGCTCGGTGCTCCTGCCGGACTTCTTGCTCCGGAAGCGCTGCGAGATTTCGCCGGTGTCGCTCGACGTGCCATGGCAGATCGCGAAGGAGTACGACGTCTCGATCCTCGCGAGCGCTCGCCGCTTCGTCGAGCTGTCGAGCGAGCGCTGCGCGGCGGTGTTCTCGAAGGGCGGCGTCGTGCAGTGGTCGACACGCAGCACGACGTTCACCCGCAAGATTCCCGATGGACGGCTCCTTCACCCCGACTCGATCGCGTGGGACTTCCACGCGACGGGCACGCTGGACGAGCGCGCTCAGCCCGTCCCCGCGCGTGCCTGGTTCGACACGTCGTCGAACGTCGACATCATCGAACACGCGATCTGCCGCCCCGACTACGGGACGGTGCTGTCACTCCTCTGGGTTCCGGACGCGGTGGGCGCACGCGTCGGGATGCCCTGACACCTCTTTCAACAAGGAACCTCTATGACGACTCGGTCTGAACCCCGCATCATTTCACTCTCCGCCGAACTTGCTCGGCCTGACGATGACGACCGCCACCGGCTCGCGCAGCGCTGGCAGGCGGCGCTCCACAAGCTTTGTCTCGTTCGCGCGACCGAGAACGAGACGGGTCAAGTCCCTTTTTTTGTGTGATTGCCTGAAGTGGGGACATCGGGATTCGTCGTCGGTGATCGGTCAAGCCGCGGCGGCGTAGGTGGTGTCGAGCTTGGTCATGTCGAGGTAGGTGCGGTCACGCCAGATGCTCGTCGTCTGGAGGGCGACCGCGGTGATCAAGCGCAGGGCGCTCTCGCGATCCGGGAAGGCGCCGATGGCGCGTGTGCGGC